>PFKD01000388.1 GCA_002784125.1 Flexibacter sp. CG_4_10_14_3_um_filter_32_15 | reverse complement strand
TTTCTTTACATTTGCAGACACCAGAGCAAACCCATCAAGAAGAAAACATTCAAATAAGAACCTATAAAAAAGAAAAATCAGACAGTTTAGAAACCATCTGATTCATATAAAATTTATCTAAAAACCTGTAACGCTATTTCAGGACAAGACATATAATTTCAAAAAAGTTATTCAGTTGTTCGATGTAATTCTAACTTCTGAAATCTCCCTTTTAAATTTATTTACTATCTGTTTCTTCCATATTGCTCATGACTAGATACCCAGTCAGAAGAAGAAATAGCCGAAGCAAGAGAAATCTCACCAGCAAGTACTACACCTGCAATAATTTCAGCTAATTTGTTTACTCTATCTCTACCAAAACAATCCATCATTTCTAAGCACTCTTTTTGAGTAGCCAACCCAACACCACCACCATAAGTAGCAATAATTAGAGAAGGAATAGTGATTGAAATATAAAGGTCTTTTTCAGGGGTAAGTTCTGAATAAAGAATACCAGCAGAAGATTCTGAAACGTTTGCTACATCTTGACCCGTAGCAATAAACATGGCTGTAATACCATTTGCAGAGTGCGCTCCATTGTTGTTTGCACCTGAAATAAATGCACCAATAGTAGCTATCTGTCCGTGATAAGCCAAAGATTCTGGCTCTACACGCATATTTTGAATAAGTACATCTCTAGGAATTGTACATTCTGCAACTACACGCTTACCACGAGTACGCATAACGTTGATTTGAGATGCTTTTTTGTCTGTTGCAAAGTTAGATTCTAAATAGAAATGCTCTACTTTATTTTCTTTGTAGTTATCCAAAATCCAGCTACATGCTGCAAAGGTAGCACGCCCAACCATATTCTGACCTGCTGCATCACCCGTTTTATAATTGAAACGTAGATAAGCAAACTTATTTGATAGGTAACAATCAATATCACTAAGTTTGGCAACGCTTGAAGTAGCTTCTGCTTCTTCTGTTATTTTAGCAATAATTTCTTTTTTCTTTGTCCATTCTACAAAATCTCTAGCACCACGAGCATCTTTAAATACAAAAACAGGCGCACGTTGCATCGCATCTCCAATGACGGTACATTTTACTCCACCACTAAGGTTAAGTACTTTCATACCACGATTATAAGAAGCTACAAGCGTTCCTTCTGCTGTTGCCATTGGAACTAAAAAATCTCCTTTTGCATGTTCTCCATCTATTGTAATAGGACCTGCAATACCAATCGGAATTTGTGCCACCCCTACAAAATGCTCACAGTTTCCTGCTGCAATATGTGGATCAAAAGAATATTTTGTTACGTGGTCTAACTTTTTGCCAGTAACTTGTTCAACAAAGTCTTGTCTAGTTTTGATTGCACTCTCAGCATAATCATCATTTTTATCTCTAGGAATTTTGACCTCTGAATCTCCAAAACCTGAAATAGCATCTTGTACTTTGAATTTGAGTTTTCCAAATGGATTAGCTACAAACGAAATTTCAATATCATTTTTTCCTTCTGGAAGTTTGTCCATTTTAGCTAGTACATTAAAACTTTTGCTAAGTGGAAAATCAACAGGGTTATTTGAATCCATAGAAGCAGGGCTAATCACTTTTCCATCTCCCATATCGATTTGAATATCGCTCATCGGAACTTCTTTACCGTTTATTTCGACGCTAACAAGTTCACTAAGTTTGGCATCGCTCAAACGGTTTTTGATAGTAAATTGTACTCCTTGGTCAGTATTTTGCAAACTTCCTCTTGAGTAAAGTTGTTTGAGTATTAAGCTTGGTATTTGCATAAGTTTTGCTATAAGGTTTGTGTAAAAGTTTAATTTAGTTAGATTATTCTTAAAAGTTAAGCTAATATTGTAAAAAACCATTTATAATACAACTTATTTCGTAATGAATTAGCAAATTATTTGGATTTTTTTCAAAAAACAAATAATTCTATGGTTACTAATAAAATTAATTTTACATAAATATTTGCTTTCCAAGTATTTATCTATTCTACTTTGCTAAATAAATAGTAATTTTGAAAGTGAGAATAGTATTTTACAAATAAAAGCTTTTCCAATTAGTTTGATAAAGTTATTTATCTACTAAATTATATAGATTATCGTATTAGTTATGAAAAAAAGAACTCTTTTGCTTGGGGCTGCACTAGCAGCAGGATTTTCGTATTGGTGGAAAAAACCGAAAGAAATTAGTTTTGATTATACTTTTAAGACCAATTTTTCGCCTACTGTACTTTGGACATATATAGAGGAAGCCTTCCGAAATTCAAAAGAAAGTGAACTTTGGATTCAGCATTTGGAAGAACTAGAAAGCACAGGAATAGCAGCAGGAAATAAAGTAATGGCAATTTATAAAACACCTCTTTTTGCTAAAGTGCATCATTATTATATCACAGAGGCAAATTATGGAAAATATTTTGTCTATGAACCTGTTGCCGAACATCCACTAAAAGGACGTGCTATTGTAGAAATTACACCTACAAAACGAGGTTGTAATTTGCGTTGGAGAGGAAAATATTATTTTAAAGGAATGCCTTTAGCTGCAATTTATCTAGTAGGATATTTTGAAAAAGCATTTTTTAAAGGACTTCAAGAAAATTTGTATAAAATAGAACCTCGTATGCCCCAAAATATGCAGGTTATTGATAGAATTTATGAGTAAAGTAAAAGCCTTTCTATGCTTCAATGAAACATAGAAAGGCTTTTGGTATGATTTTATTTTAACTTATTCTTTAATGATGTGAGTAAAGAATACTTCTTCTTTTGTAATTACTTTTAAAACATAATTTCCAACTGGTAAATGAGCAAGTTGCAAATGTATGTTTCCATTTATATCTAAAGGAATTTGTTTGCCTATGTATTGCAAACGTGTATTTCCAAAAGCATCGTTCAATGTAACTATTGTGCTTTCGTCTATTTTTGGATATAGTTTTTCTAGTTCTTCATTTGTACAATCTTGACATTCTACTTTGAAGATTACTTTTATGTCAGACTTTGTGGGATTTGGATAAGTTTGCATTTCAATTCTACTATGATGAGGGATACAATAAGTAGTATTATCTGTAACACGAAAATATTGACTAACTTCTGTCCAACCACAAGCATTTCTCAAACGTAATATAATAGTTACATAGTCAAATGCTTGACGAGAAGTACGTACTTGAATAGCTCTTTGTGTTGGGTCGTTAATAATAGGAAAATAAGGACTTGAACTTATCCATTTTATCTCTTCTACCTGATCCCAATCAATTCCATTTTCTTCTATCAAATCAGCACGTAATCTCAGAATTACATTCGGACATGTTTCTTGTGGTTCTATTTCAGAATGAATAATTTGCATATTGGCAATAGGTATTTTACCTAGTCGGAATCTTCTTTCTGGACTTCTGACACTACAACCAGTATATAAACTTGTAACTTCTGCATGTAACAATAGTCCGTGCAATTTTTCGTTATTTTTTTTATTTCGAATAAAAAAGCGTTAGATTAAAA
>PFKD01000217.1 GCA_002784125.1 Flexibacter sp. CG_4_10_14_3_um_filter_32_15 | reverse complement strand
GGTAAATGTAGCATGTTTTAGAGGGTTAGTATATTCTAAAATAGCTAAATCCACAGGATTTTGATTAAAAAATAGTAAAGTCAAAATTAGATAAGAGCCAAAATTAATAAAGCGACATCTTGAGATGCCCCCAATCATATAGAACCTAGTTTTTTAAAAAAATACTCTCAAATATTAACTTTAACTTGTAGAGATTAATTTTCTTATAATTTGTTTGTTTTCAAGGTTTTACAAGTATTTTGTTTTGCAAAAGGGTATCCATTTAACCCACAACTTTAGTTGTGGGGGCAAGAAAAAGAATACGTTTTGTTCTATAAAAAACCGTTAAAACGGTTACTAAGTAAGTAAATGGACACCTGCCAAAGCAGCGAAGCTAATTTAAAATGAATAATTGATAATTACATAAAACATTGATTATCAAGTTGTTACGTTAAAAAATAAGATGCATTAATTTTGTACGATTACTTAATTATAACTATTTCTTATTTTATTACGTGAGTGATTTTAATTTTTGATAAATAGATATTTTATGTTTCACAATAAAAAACAACCTCGCAAGGCTTTAAACGCCTATTATTGTAAATTGCAATAAGTTTTTTTGGTAATTAAGGATATGAAAATTAATAGAGTAAGAAGTAGAATAAATTTTTTATTCTAAAAATACAATTACAAAATATTTCTTACTTTTTTTGATTTAAACTATTAATACGCTTAACTTTGAAAGACAACTTCCAATACGTACAAAAACAAATAAAAAATAGCTCAAACAACAAATGTTCGCAACCTCCCACATAGAAATCAGTAAATCAGCTCTTCAAAATAACTACAATTTTTTAAGAAAATTAATAAGAAAAAAGGTAGTTCTCTCTTCGGTAGTAAAAGGAAATGCCTACGGACACGGATTAGAAAATTTTATTCCTTTGGCAGAATCGTGTGGAATCAATCATTTTTCGGTGTTTTCGGCAGATGAAGCCTTTTCTGTTCAGAAACTAAAAAAAGAGGATTCTCAAATTATGATAATGGGAATGATAGGAAACGAAGAATTAGAATGGGCAATTCAGACAGGTGTAGAAGTTTATATATTTGATTTGGAAAGACTTCAAGCAGGATTGAGTATAGCTCAAAAAGCACAAATGCCTATCAAAATTCATTTGGAAATGGAAACAGGAATGAACCGTCTAGGGATTGCAAAGAAAGATATTCCTAGAATGTTTGAATTGCTCAAAAAATATGAAAACTGTTTTGTCTTGGAAGGAATCTGTACGCATTATGCAGGTGCTGAGAGTATTGCCAATTATGTACGAGTAAAACAACAAATTATCAATTATAAAAAAATTGTAAAGCGTTTCAAACGAAAAGATAATCCTGCTTTTATTCCCAAAAAATATCATACAGCCTGTTCTGCTGCTACGATTGCTTATCCACAAACGCAAATGGATATGGTCAGAATTGGTATTTTACAATATGGGTTTTTTCCTACTCAAGAAACGCTCATTCAATACCTAAAAGACAACAAAACACACCAAGACCCATTAAAAAGAGTTTTGTCTTGGAAAAGTAAAATAATGACAATCAAAGATGTAGAAGCTGGAGAATTTATAGGTTATGGTACATCGTTTTTGGCTTCTCAAAACATGAAAATTGCTATCGTTCCTGTCGGTTATGCACACGGATATAGCCGTAGTTTGAGTAATATGGGAAGGGTTTTGATTCGTGGCGAGCGTATGGCAGTTGTGGGCGTTGTCAATATGAATTTGATGATTATTGACTTAGAAAAAATGAATAGTGCAGAAATAGGCGATGAGGTAATTTTGATAGGAAAACAAGGCAATCAAGAAATAAGCGTCGCTAGTTTTGGAGAGATGAGCAACCAACTCAATTACGAACTTCTCACTCGGTTGCCTACTGCTATTCCTAGAAAAATAGTGGATTGATTACTTTATAATCTAAATGCAACTCTGTTGCATAAAATAGGTGTCTTTTCGTATCTTTGCAGAAATAAAAAAACTCTTTCCTTACTTTCTCTTCTTTTTAATCATGCAAAGTCAATTTTTTAAGATAATTATAATTCAATTACTCATTTTATTATTTTTTACAACAAATAATGTATTCTCAATTCCCAACCCTCAATCCCCAATTTCCAATAAATCCCCAAACTGTACTATATCTGTAACAGGTTTTATAATCGATGAAAATACCAATCAGCCTTTAGAATTTGTCAATGTTTATATTCAAGAAACCCTAAAAGGAACGGCAAGCAACGAACAAGGATATTTCGAATTAAAGAATATTTGTAAAGGAAAACAGCATATTATTTTTAGTCATATAAGTGGAGAAAATCATAGTGTTTTTTTTGATATAGAAAAAGATACAACTTTGTATGTAGAAATTCATGCGCTCAATACTGTTTTGGAAAGTGTTGTGATTAGTGAAAAAACAACGAACTCTACTCAAAATACACAAACGCTCAATCATCAGCATATTTCAGATAATTCGAATCAAAATCTTTCGAATATGTTGGAAGAAATATCTGGAGTAAGCACACTCAAAAATGGAAATGGAATTTCAAAACCAGTTGTACATGGATTGTATGGAAACCGTCTGACAATCTTAAATAATGGAATTGCACAAAGTGGACAGCAATGGGGAAACGACCACGCACCCGAAATAGATCCTTTAGTGGCCAATAAAATCAGAGTTATAAAAGGAGTTTCTAGTTTAGAATATCAAGGCTCAAATTTAGGAAGTGTAATTTTGGTAGAACCTGCTAGCATAGAAAGAGAACCTCATTTACACGGAAATACAAGCTATTTTTTCGAAACTAATGGAAGAGGACACGGAATAAATCTACAACTAGAACAATATAATTCTGCTCTAGCTTGGAAAATAAACGGAACGCTCAAAAGAAGTGGCGACAAAAAAACAGCTACTTATTTTCTAAATAATACAGGAAATCAAGAGGCAAATATCGCCATTCAGTTAGAAAAACAGTTTACAGAAAATTTCTTTACTGATGTTTATTTTAGTTCTTTCAATACAGAACTGGGTGTTTTGCGTGGCGCACATGTCGGAAATCTGACTGACTTAGAAAATGCTTTTGAAAGAGAAGTTCCTTTTTTTACAGAACAAAATTTTAGTTATGATATTGATGCGCCAAAACAAAAAGTAAATCATCATTTATTCAAAATTCATTCAAAAAAGTATTTTGAGCCAAAACCAAAAAATAAAGATAAAGTAATAGAACAATTCTTAGATTTTACCTTTGCCACGCAAATCAATATCCGTAAAGAATTTGATGTTCGTAGAAGTGGACGTTCCGAAATTCCTGCATTGAGCCTAAACCAATATTCCTATTTTTTAGAAACTAAATATAAAAAAGAATTTCATAATAATTTGATATTCAAAGTAGGTGTTCAATCTACTATTACAGATAATACAAATGACCCAGAAACAGGAATTTTGCCATTAATTCCAGATTATTTGAGTTATGAAACAGGTATTTTTAGTGTCTTGACTAAAAAAGTAAATCATTGGTTTTTCGAAACTGGTGTAAGGTTTCAGAACACAATGCAGAATACGGTTACAATTAGTCAGAGTTTGCCTAGAGAAATCGTTCGTTTTGATAATAACTTCAATAATTTTAGTTCGTCTTTAGGAATTAATTATGAGATAAATTCAACTATTCAACTTTCATACAACATTGGTTATGCAACTCGCAATCCTGCTATTAATGAACTTTTCAGCAATGGACTTCATCAGGGAGTAAGTGGAATAGAAGAAGGAAATCCAAATCTAAATATTGAAAAATCTATTAAAAATACGCTTTCTTTGAGTGGAAAAATTAAGGAAAAGTTATCTTTCGAAACGCTGATTTATTATCAAAATATCAATGATTATATTTATCTCAATCCAGAAAATGAAGTTCGTCTGACAATTCGTGGAGCTTTTCCAGTCTTTAAATACAAACAAACGAATGCTCAAATTTATGGTTTAGATGTTTCTACTCGCTATCAATTTTCGAAGTCTGTGGATTTGAAGGTAAGTTATAGTTTTATAAAAGGCGATGATTTGAGTAATAATTTGCCTTTGATAAATATGCCTTCTAACAATGTACAGGCAAGTCTTCATTATCAGATTCAGAAACCAATTTCTATTGGAGGTAAAGAAAGAAAACGTCCTAAAAAACTAACTAATACACAGTTTGAAATAACAAATCGTTACGTTTTTAGACAGAATGATTTATTAGCAGAGCAAGATTTTACACTTCCTCCCAACGCCTATAATTTAATCGGTTTGAGAGTTTCGACAAATATTCAAGGGCAAAAAACTAAGTTGCGTATCTTTAGTAAAGTAGATAATTTACTCAATGTTGCTTATAGAGATTATCTGAATAGACAGCGTTATTTTGCTGATGATTTGGGGATAAATGTAGTTTTGGGTGTGAAATTGGAGTTTTAAAAAAGTGAAATTTTTGTAAAAAAATCATAATTTAATTAAAGATTTTAACTACATTGTAGTCAAGGGTAGTCCAGTCTGTATTGCATCCTTATTTCCCTTTACTTTCCCTTAACAAAGTACAATAGTTTTATGAAGCTAATTTTTACTCTTTTTATAGCCTGTTTTGTTTGCACATCTGCTTTTTCTCAAAATGAAGTGGATTCGCTTCAAAACTCTTTACCCTCTACTCCTCAAGATAGTACAAATAAAGGCGAAGTTATTATTTCAGCAAGTTTTTATAATCGTTACATTTGGAGAGGTGTAAATTTTACAGATGCTCCTTCTATTCAAGCTCTTTTTGCTTACTCAAAAGGTGGTTTTGAAATTGGAACGTATGGCGCAACTACACTCAATGGAGATAAAAGAGGATATGGAAATACGATTGAAATCTATGCGACCTACAAATACAAAAATTTTTCCGTTACAATAGACGATTATTTTTTCTATGAATCAGTAGATTCTCTAAATAATTATTTTGAATATGGAAAAAATACGACACATTTTGTAGAAGGACGACTGCGTTATGACCATTCAAAATTTTATCTCATGACGGGTTACACGCTTTACTCTAGAGAGGCAGACGATACAAACGGACTTTATATAGAAGCTGGATATTACCTCAATGATTATTTGAAAATAGTTGCAGGTGGAGTTACGAGCAGTAGTTTTTTGAACTTCCAAGATAAAGGAGGAATTACAAATATTGGGATTTATGGAAACAAAACAGTTAGTATTACTTCTTCTTTTGGGTTTGATTTGCAGACTGCACTTATTGTAAGTCCAAATTATAAACATGTAGCAGATATAGCAGGAGTGGCTCGCAATCCTATCCATTTTTTGATTGGAATTACTTTCTAATTTTTGATTGAATAAAACGACCTTAAAAAAATATTTTCTACTCATTAATTAGCCTAAAATGAATAGCACAAGAGAACTTTATCGTACCCGAGCCATACAACTTTTTATTTTTTCTTTTATTCTCACTACGATTGCTTTTGCATTTATTGGTGTGATGTTTTGGAATCATTATGAATCAAGTAGAGAAATTACCAAACAAGCCTTAGAGGTAGAAAATATAGAGGGAAATATTCTTTTGTATGATGAAATACTGACTATGTCGGCTCGTATGTACACCTCAACAGCAAATTCTATGTGGGAAGAAAGGTACAATCAGACTGTTCCTCTTTTAGATTCTGCACTGGCAAATGCACAAGCTATAGCTCCTCAAGCATTTGCATCTGCCATAGAAAAAACAGATAAAGCAAATCAAGCACTTATCGAAAAAGAAATAAAAGCCTTTGAGCTTGCTAAAGAAGGAAATACAGAACTTGCTTATTCTACTGTAATGGATGTTTCTTATCAAGAGTATAAAAAAACGTATGCAGAAGGAATGGTAGAGCTTACTCAAACTATGAAAGGCAAAGTAGAGGTTTTGCAACAAAAAAATGAAAAAAGAGCAACCCTTGCCAGTACAATTACCTTGATTATTGTTCCTTTTTTGCTTTTTGTATGGTTCAATACATTACGACTCATACGAAAGTATATTGTTACTCAACATAATTTAAGAGAAGAAATAATTGGTCATAATAGACAACTAGAACAAAAAGTGTCTGACAGAACAGCCGAAATTCAAGAAAAAAACGAAGAGCTATCTGCTTCTGAAGAAGAATTAAGACAAAATTTGGAAGAACTTCAAGCTATTCAAGATCAACTAAGTATCGCTAATCAAGAACTATCTGAGAATTTTTCTGCCCTAGAAGATAAAAATAAAGTTATTGCTCAAAAAAATCTAAATATTACTGCAAGTATAAATTATGCTAAACGTATTCAAGACGCTATGCTTACTAAAAGTGAAGTTGTTAGCAAAATATTACCTAATTCTTTTATTTATTTTCAGCCTAGAGATATTGTTAGTGGGGATTTCTTTTATTTTAATAAAGTAGGAAACAAACTCATTATTGCTGCTGTAGATTGTACAGGACATGGCGTTCCGGGGGCATTTATGTCATTGATAGGAAATAATTTATTAACTCAAATAATAGAGTATCAACATGTACTAGAGCCTTCTGAAATACTGACTACTTTAGATCAACTTGTCGCAAGTGTTTTGAATCAGTCGTATTCTACAATGCGTGACGGAATGGATGTGGCTCTTTGTGTGCTGGACTTAGAACAAAATAAAGTAGAATATGCAGGAGCAAAAAATCCATTGATATATATTCAAAATGGTATAATAAAAAAAATAAAAGCCGATAGGTTGTCAGTAGGAGGAAATTTGGGAAATAAAAAGCAAGTTCATTTTACTACACATACTTTAAAGATAGAAGAGCCCACTTATTTCTACATTTATTCAGATGGTTATCAAGACCAGTTTGGAGGAGAAAATGATAAAAAATATACTGTCAAAAGATTCATGCAAACGATAAATGAAGCCGCTAAAGAGCCATTTTTTATGCAAAGAGATGTTTTTGATCAGAAACTTCAAGAATGGAAAGGACAAGATAAAAGGCAAATTGATGATGTCTTAGTAATGGGGTTTGAAGTTAATCCTTCTTGATTTTTTATAAATAATTGTAAAAATATTCAACAACGGCAACGCCTAATTAATGGTTATAAATGCAATGAAACTAGGATTTAAAAACCACAAAAAAAGACACTACAATTTATTTTGTAGTGTCTTTTTTCATTTTAAGAAAAATCAAAAGAAATTAATTAATCTTTCAACATCTTGATTGTTCCTTGGTAGTTTTGTCCTTTTATATGTACAATATAAACTCCTTTTGGAACGGCAGGAAATTCAATTTCGTTTTGGTTTGATTTCAAAATTTCTTCCAAAATTAATTTTCCTTGTAAGTTATAGATTTGAAGATTGAGTGATTCGTTAGAAATAAATAATTTTTCATCAATTTCTATATGCAAACTACTTGCTACTGGATTAGGAAAAATACGAATTTGAGAATTCTTGTTTGTTAAGTCTTCATTTTGACCTAGAACAACATCAGGGTCATTGAGGCTTGCAAAAGTAGGAATTCCATAGCCGTATTGTGGATTTGGAGTAGAATAATTATCTCCAGCACGACGCACAGCAGTTATAATTTCTTGCTGACTAAGCTCAGGATTTTTTTGCATAAAACCAGCCACCAAACCAGCTATCAAAGGAGCTGCATACGAAGTTCCATTTCCAGAACTTACTCGGTTTTGTTCACTCCAAAGTGTTGTACCTACACCTACTGCCATTACATCAGGTTTTATTCTTCCATCTTCTGTATTTCCTACTGATGAGAAATTACCTATTTGTCGGTTTACATCTACTGCACCTACAGCCAAAACAGAAGGCGCATCGGCAGGAAAAGATATTTTTCGCCACGCACTATTTCCACTATTTCCTGCACTTGTTACGACTACAATTCCTTTTTGAGTGGCTACTTCGGCAGCTCTTGAAATCATAGCAGTATTTCCATCTAAATCTGCAGTCGTATAATTATAAATTGGATTATCAAAATCATAATACCCTAATGAAGTTTGAATAATATCTACACCCAAACTATCGGCTTTTTCTGCTCCGACTACCCAAAATGCTTCTTCAATCGGAAATTCTCGGCTTACATCTTCAGTTCTGAATAAATAATAAGTTGCTTCTGGCGCAGTTCCTATCATTTCTCCATCTGCTTTTGAGAGCATAGCAGAAAGTACTTTTGTACCATGTGCAGAAGCACGATATACATCTTGTCCGTTTCCAACAACATCATAAACATAAGGAATATCAGCATGAGAAAATGCAGAAAGTGTATTTGCATTAAAAAAACCACCATCCAAAACAGCAATATGAATGCCTTGTCCTAGAAAACCTTCTTCGTGCATTTTATCAACTCCTAACATCTGAATTTGAGCAAGAGAGTTTCCATAATCAAAATTCTCCTCATTTTCATTTGTGCTTTTTATATCTGTGATTTTGTTTGTATCAAACTCCTGACAAACTTTTTCTTCGTCTGTATCTATATCACAAGTTGCCGAAATTCTGGCTACTCGGTTTGGGTCAGTATTAATGGCAACTCTATCTATTTTATCTACAAAAGAAAAATTTTCTATTTGCGTAAAAGTAGCATCATCAGCCGTAACAATGGCAGCATTAAACCATTTTATCGCATAACTTACACTTGCACCCAAATTATTTATTTGAGAAATATAGGCAGCATTGACTGGTAAATCTTGTTCTGTGATAGCAATTCCCTGTTTTGTTCTTCTATCAACTGATTTTTGAGTAAGAAATTCTAAAGGACGACTGACAGAAAAAGAAGTTCCGTTTTTATCTGTAAAATAAACTACTCGTTCTGAAGTTTGTGAAAATGCCGTATAGGAAAAGCCCGTACTCAAAAAAATGACGGCCATAAATTGTATAAATAGTAATTGTCTTAATTTCATAAATTATTTTAGTGTTAGTTTGAAAGTCCTAAGTTAAAATAGAAGGATTAATATTTTTGTTTGAAAGCCAAATGATATTTTGTTAATAATGGTATTTACCAAAGTCTGAATTGCATAATTGCAAAGATAGCATTTATAAATTTTTAAACGAATTATAAATTTGTTTTACATCTTCTTCGGTTGCTTTAGAAATTAAAATAGCTTCTTTTACACTCAATCCTTTTAAATAGCAATTTCCGACCGTTAATATCATCTCTTGTTCTGCATTTAGAGAACTAGAGGTTTTTGAAGGTTCTATTTCTGTTATTTTCTCTTTTAAAATTCTTTTTTTACTTTCTTCCTCCAACAGTCTATGATTTTTCAATTCTTTTTCTCGCTCTTTCATAAGCCTTTTTTCTTCTTTTGTTTTTAGATATGCCTCATTTTTTTCTCTTTTCTGCTGCTCTTTTTTTTCTTTTTTTTCTTTTTTTTCTTGCTTTGTTTTTTGCATCAAAATACGAGTTTGTTCTGCTGCTATTTTTCTATTCAAATCAGCTTCTTTCTGCCTTTCTTTCTGATAAAACGACAGGTGTTCTTTTTCTAATCTTTTCAATTCTTTTTTGAGTTTATTCATCATTTTTAACCTTTGTTGTTTTTGTTCCACTTCTATTTTTTTCTTCTCTTTACTCATTATCATTTCTTCTGCAACAGTACTTTTTCTTTCTAAAGAACGAGCAATATGTTTTATTTCATCTTCAGTAAACGAACAAATTGTGACTATACTACTTAACCTAATAGATTCAATAAGGCATTTTTCAGCAATTTCTATACGAAGTTGATATTTGGCTTCTTCTATTTGATTCTTTATATCTTTATTTGGATCTTCCATTTTATTACTAATTTAAGTTAAATTGTTTTGAGAAATGTTTTAAACGATTAAAGATAACAAAAATACGAATCAAATTATACAAACAGAAATTAAAAATAGAGTAGCAAAAAAGTTGGACTGTTTATAAAAACAATTTTTTACCTTTGTTTTAATTCTCTATTTTTAGTTTATATTATTTTTATGAAAAAACTCAATCCTGCTAAAATTCAAAAAATAGCTATTTTTGCCCCTAATAAGCCTTTTTTTGGTGCAATATTGGTTCAATTTCCATTTTTTTTGTTGCTCAGAGAAATTTTCCCTAATGCAAAAATAAAAATATGGTCGCCAACAGGAACAAGTAATCTTATCTTAAAAAATAATTTGGCTGATGAAATAGAATTGTATCACAAATCAAAATCTTATACCAGAACACTTCGAAATTTGCGTTCTTTTTCTCCTGATTTATTAATTAATTTGCGTCATCAGTCCGAAGTTACACATTTGTTATCGGCTGCAAGTGGTGCAAAATTCAGAATAGGAATTATTTCGAATAAATGGCAAAAATCAGTCTATCAACATTCTATTTTTAATGATACTTCTTGTTATCGTGCTTTATTGTATTTGAGAGTTTTGGAAGAGTTTTTGGAAAAACAAACTCTATATACAGCACCAGAAGAAAAATTTGAAGGTTTCAAAAATTTAGATACGAATTTAGCTTTATCTACTACCGATAAAATAGAAAAAACAGAAAGAAATACACTTTTTCCTTCTTCAAGAATACAACTCAACGAAGCTGAAAATCAAATCTGTTTGCTTATTGGAGGAGGAGAAGGCGAACACAAACGTTGGGGAATTCAAAACTTTTTAGCTTTAGCAAAATTGATTTTAGAAGAAAAACCCTCCACTAATTTTGTCTTTTTGGTAGGTTCGGCAGAAGATGAGGATTTGCCATTTATTGAAAAAGAACTTTCATCAACTCAATTTCAAGTTTTTAAAAATGCAGAAATACCTGAGCTTATTTCTATTTTGAAACAATGCCAAGTAACAGTAGCAAATGATTGTGGTCCTTCACACGCTGCACAAATGCTAGAAGGGAATTATATTAGTGTTTGGGGCTGGGAAAATCAACACCCTTATCAGCGTATCGGAGAGTGGTTTTTGTCAAGAGAAAACTCCTCTACTATTGTAGCACATTATCAAAAAAGTATCAAGACTATTTCTCCAAAAAGAGTTTTTTCTTATGTCAAAAGTAGTTGGACTGATTCGTTGTGATAGTATCAATTTGATAAATCAAGCTACTACAGTAATTTGATTTATCAAATTCAAAGTTTTAAGCCCCCAGTTTTTCTCTAAGCGTTTCGATTAGTCCGTCCCAAAGCTCTTCCAAAACTTCCTCATCATTCATTTCTGAATAATCTGTAATTACTAAATAAGTAGTATCAGTTAGTTCGCTATAATTGAGTTTGAGTTCTAAGAAGTTATTATCTTTTTTTCTTGCTCTTGTTTTAGAGGTTGCTTCTTCGATGCTCTCCACAAACTGATATCGAATCATAGAATTATTTCTCTGTGAAACTATTTTTGTAACATGCTGTTCATTATCCCAATGAATATTCAAAAATTTATCATTCAAAACTTCTACTCTATCAGCAAACCATTCTTCTAACCCTTGTGGAGTGGAAATATAAGGATAAACCATTTTGACAGCAGCACGTATTTCGTACTCAGCGTTATATTCGAATTTACTCATTTTTTATAGATTGTGTTGTTATTTAGGTTGTTTCAAAGGTATCAATTTATTTTTTTGTAATAGAAGGTAACAGTGAATAAGTGCCTAATATAATGGATTTATTTTATTTGAGAAATATATTATTCTTTGTCAGTACATGTTCGTTATTATTTTTACGGCTACATAACGTAGTAGGTATTAGTTTTGTGTTATATTTTGTAGGCTCTTACTCTATTTATTCAAACAATAAACACTATATTTGAATGAAAATACAGTTATTTACCTTATGAAAAAGAATATATTTAATTATTTCAAGTTTTTTTGTTTATTTTTTGCTTTATTAGGTGGTTTAGTCATAACTAAGCCAACTAAAAGTTATGCCCAAAACAAAAAAGAGAAAGAAATAGTAATTCTTGAAAAAAATAAAACGACTTATCGTTTTGATGAGGTAATAAGCTATTGTACAACAGATTTGAATATTACTTTTGGTGATTTTATTCAGAATGAAGCTGTTTTTCTCCCTTATTTGGTCAATGGCAAAAAAATGATTTTGTCTCCTAATCAAGCTGCATGGTTTCGTATTCCTATCAAAAGTGATTATAAAGAAATTAGTGAATGGTTTTTACAAGTAGATAATGGGTATCAAATAAAACTTTATGTCCCTCAATTAGATGATTCGTATAGAGAAAAACGATTTGGACTTTATTACAAAGATTCTTTGCAAAACTCTGTTCCTAATTTTTATTCCACTACTTTTTCACTCAAAAAAGGTGAAAGTATTTTGTACGTGCGTGTTGTTCCTTCTGATAATTCTGTTGAATATGGAGGCTACCAACAGACTTTTGTGCTTTTTCGAAAAGATGCAGCACACAATTTTTTCTCTAAAAATTTAGCTACCAATAGTATCATTTATACTATTATTTTGGCGATGTGTGTTTATAATTTTATTTTATTTTTTCTCATAAAAGATAGGTCATATCTCTATTATTGTATTGCCATATTTTTTGTAGGAGTTTATTTTTATACACTTCCTACCCTAAAATCAGTTGCATTTTGGGGACAGTTAAGTTATGATACTGAATTAAATTATATTGTCAATTATACTTCTGCTTTTCTGACTGTTATTTTTTGGATAAAATTTACTCAAAGTTATTTTACAATGAGCGAAAATTTTCCAAAATGGAATAAATATTTTATGGGTATCATCATCTTGAATGTTGTGGCTGCTGTTTTTTATATCATTTTTGTTGAGAGAATTGCTAATACGTATGCTACTACGCTGCATTTAATCACGATTATTTCTCTTCTTGCTTTTTCAACGATTGTATTTTTTAGAAAAGAGTTGCTGGCTAAACAGTTCTTTATAGCTAATTTTACATTATTTATTTTTGCAATTATTTATCTTGCTTATATACGTCGTCTTATTCCTTCTAATTCGTTTACAAATTCGGCATTAGAAATAGGTATTATGTCACAAGTTATCTTGTTTTCACTTGCTTTAGCTTCAAGAATCAATTTATTAAGAAAACAAATAACCGAACAATCTATCGATAAAGAACGATTAGAACGTATAAAAGCAGAAGAAATAAAATATGTAATAGAACAAAAAAACAAAGAATTAGAAGTAAAAGTACAACAAAGAACAATACAGATTTCAGAAAAAAATACAGAATTAGAGCAGATTGTCGAAGAGCTAGATACTACCAATGAAACACTTCGCTATACCATAAATAGAGTAGAAGAACAAAATACACAGATTACGTCTAGTATTGCTTATGCACAACGCATTCAACGGGCAACACTACCAAGCCAAGAAGAAATTAAAGAATCTTTTCCAAATAGTTTTATTGTTTTTCGTCCTTTACAAGTAGTTTCAGGTGATTTTTATTGGTATTTAGAATTGGACGAAAAACGTTTTTTAGGTGCTTTTGATTGTACAGGACACGGCGTTCCGGGGGCATTTATGGCTTTAGTTGCTAATGAATTATTGAATGAAATTGTACTTCATAAAAAAATAATATCTCCAGATAAAATCTTAGCAGAACTTCATAAATCTATTCAACATTCACTCAAACAAAATGAAACAAAAGACCAAGATAGCATTGATGGAACTCTGATGTATATAGAGCAAAAATTAGATGAAAAGCAAAATGAAATTTATACGGTACAAATTGCAAGTGCAAGAAATTCAGTATATATATTTGATAATAATGGAGTGAAAGGAATAAAAGAAATAAAAGGCGATCGAAAAAGCATAGGTGGAAGTATGAACAAAGAAGAAGTAAAATTTTTTCTTCATACTTTAGAAATAAAAGAACAAACCGATTTTTATATGCTTTCTGACGGCTTACAAGACCAATTTGGAGAAAAAAACGACAAAAAATTTATGAAAAAACAAGTGCGTGAACTGCTTACTGAAGTTACTACTTATGAGAGTTCATTACAAAAACGTACCATAGAATCTACTATCGATAATTGGAAAGGAAGTAAAGAACAAACGGATGATATTCTTGTGATGGGATTGCGTTTGGGATAAAAGAAAACTAGCTTTTTTCTGCGTCTCTTTCTCGCTCAAAAATTTGTGCTAATTCAATAAAATCTTGTACAGAAAGTTGTTCGGCTCTTCTGCCGAGCATCTCATTTAACTCTTCTTTTTCTTTGAAAGCATTCGGAATGCCTAATGGTTTTAAAGCACTTCTGAGCATTTTTCTTCTCTGACCAAAACCAAATTTGACAAGCTGAAAGAACAATTTTTCATTACAATCCAAACTTTCAATTTCATTTCTTTTTAGACGAATAACGGCAGATTTTACTCGTGGAGGAGGATTAAAAACTTTTTCACTTACCGTAAAACAGTATTCAATATCATAATAAGCCTGCAACAAAACACTCAAAATTCCATAGGTTTTGTTTCCATGTGGTGATGCAATTCGTTCGGCTACTTCCTTCTGAATCATTCCAACAACTTCTGGAATTTGATTTTTATAATCTAAGACTTTGAAAAAAATCTGCGAAGAAATATTGTAAGGAAAGTTTCCAATTATTCCGAATTTTCCTTCAAAAAGAATTGATAAATCCATCTTCAAAAAGTCTTCATTGAGAAGATTTTCATCTGTAAAACCCATATTTTCTTTGAGGTATTCTACTGATTCATCATCAATTTCTACGACTGTCAAATCATATTTTTTATCACTCAAAATAAATTTTGTCAAGACACCTGTTCCTGCCCCAATTTCTAAAAGGTTTTGATAACTATCATCTTGCATCTGATTGACAATCTTGCGAGCAATGTTTTCATCTTTTAAAAAATGTTGTCCTAAATGTTTTTTTGGCTTTACAGGAGATTTTTTTGACATACTGATTTTCTATTTATTTGATTTAATCACAAAGATAATAAACTTCTCCTCAGGCTAAAGTAGGGTAAACGCACGAAAAAAAAATGTACTCGTTTAAAGCAAATCAAGCTAGTTTTTAACTTTGCAAATTGAATTTACTCTGATAGTT
>PFKD01000199.1 GCA_002784125.1 Flexibacter sp. CG_4_10_14_3_um_filter_32_15 | reverse complement strand
GACAATGAAATGCAAAGTTTCGCTACTCTGTAGCACTAATAAAAGTCATTTTTACCTATTCTACCAAGGTTATGTTGCGCTGCAACTAAAAAGCAAGAATGAGAAGTGTCACTCATATTGTCATATTGATCATAAAAATCACTCGCTAATTATTCTTACTACTTAGATGGCAAAATTAATCAAACCTAGAACGAACAAACCATCTATCACTAATCGAAATTCCTAAGCCAAAACGAACATATTGTTCCTTGATAGAATTCAAACTCCCACGCTGACCGATTGCACCATACATATTGAGAGAAGAAAAATTATTTTTGACAGGAAGTGAAAAACCAATACTCAAGCTCATATCTTCAATGGATTCATCGTTTACCACTAATGGCGTTTGAGAGTAAGAGAAGCCTGCTCGGTAGGTTGTTCTTAATAAATAATTTGAGTTACGAACATTTGGTGTAATCTCTCCACCTACACTAATTTTGTAACTACTCTGCAAACGATTATTTCCCAAAACAGTAGAACCATTTGCAATACTCCAATCTTGCATACTATAATCCACACCAAAACTATAAGCTGTATTTTGTGTACCCGATGCAGCTTCTAAATAACCACGTTGTAAGCTAATTCCGAAAGTAAAAGCATCAGGGATTTGAATAGATTCTTTTCTTTCTGAAAAAAGAGTATCTCCATCAACTACTGCATCACGAAGAGTTTTGCGCTCAAAAGCTCTAAAGTGTGTCGCATCAAAATCAGCAGCACCGTCATAACTTACACCGATATTAATCTGTGAGTTATCAAAAACAGAAACAAAATAATGCAAACCCAAACGGTACGTAAAATCACTATAATTATAACGATCATTGAGTTGAGCTAAAAAACCACCTCTAAAATCATCTAAGGTAGAAGTAGAAGTATTACTGATTGCCCCAAAATTATAATTGACCTGTGCGCCTACTGAAAGATTCTGAACAATTTTGTGTCCTGTACTCAAAAAAACCTGTGAAACACCTCCTGTTCCTGCATAATCATATTTTACGAAGGTAGGAGAATTAGGCAAAAGCTCATAACTAACAGCATTGTACTTTACAGAAGAAAAAGGCTGAAAACCTACATTGATAGCCATGTTTTTATAAACTGGAAAAATAAGTGATAGATAACCCAAGTTTCCACCAAAATCATTCGTTCGAATGTCATTTGTTATCAAATCTTTATACTCGCCTACTCCAGCAGCTTCAAAAACGGTAAGTTTGTGATAACTCAAAAGAGCAGGATTTTGAAGATTAGAAGATTTTACTGTCGGAAGACTTACTCCCATTCCACCCATTCCAAGATTAGAAATCGAACGCTGCGAAGAAATATCTCCTAACCCAATTCTTGAAAAAGGATTATTTGCCGTTTGAGCAAAACCAAATGGAGATGTAAACAAAATAAAAATTATTACTAAACTTGAAGTAGATAATTTTAGAACAGAACGGAGATAAAAATTAGTTGTCTTCATTATTTTTTATAAACTGGAAAATTCGTTGTAAACCTATCAAAACCAAATTTGGTTCGATAGTCCATTTTGGATAAGTGTGAGAATTATTTGTAAATCTTGTTAGATATTCTTCCCACCATTTTTTTAAAAGTTGAGCATCGCCACCACAGACGACAATATTTAATTCTTTATTTGTGTTGTTTTCATTTGTATTTATTTGATTCTGATAAAAATCAATACTACTCTTTATTTCAGAAAGAAGTCCAAACTGAACGCCACTTTGCATCGCTTCCTGTGTCGATTGTCCGATAGGAGTAGGCAAATTTTCATTCGATGCTAACAAAGGTAACTTTGCCGTAAAATGATTCAAAGCCTTAAAACGCATCTGCAAACCTAATGAAATACTTCCTCCTTGATAAACTCCATTTTGATTAGAATTTGTATCAATAAAATCAAAAGTAATACAAGTTCCTGCATCAATGACTAAAGTTGGTTGTTTATTCGTTTTTTTACTAGCTTCTTTTTTTAAGAAATACGCACCAATTACGGCAGCCAAACGGTCTTTTCCCAGTGTTTTGGGTGTTTTGTAATTGTTTTGAATGGGCAAAGGTGTATTTTCATCTAAGAGTATAACTGATACTACGACGCTAACTTCTTTGCTATCTGTTGCAATTTCTTTTGGTTCTGAATCCGATTTTATGATTAATTTAGCATCAGTAAGCGTTTCAGAAATTAATTTTCTTTTTAATTTTTTTACAAAAGAAAGTTCAATCTCTTCATTTTTTCTAACTGAACTAATAATGATTCCTTCTAACTTTTTAGACGAAATTTTATTTTTTGCTTCAATTTGGGTTGTCCAATTTTCTAAATCAGCCGTAGAAAGAGAATAACGCACTTCTAAAAGCTCCTCATTTTCGAAGAGTGCAGCTTTGAGTGTCGTATTTCCAAAATCTACTGCTAATAGAAGCATAAAATCATTTTATATAAAAAAACCTCATTCGTAAATTGAATAAGGTTGCAAATTTCGTTTTTTTGTAGCGAAATAGAAAATATATTGAGAATTAAAACAAGATAAAGGAAAAAGATAATTGAGTTTGATAAATCAAATTTTAATTTTGAATCAATTTTTCTCTAAAAAAACAACTTCATGCGCCTCTTGTATATCAGGAAATTCCAAACGCTGGTGCATTTCCCAAATCTTTTTGGTAGGAACAATCTCTTTTTTTTCTCTTGCACGATTATCTTTTATGATTTGATTGCTGACAACTACGGAAAACTCCAAAAAGGGTGTATAACAAATTGTCGTTTTTTGTAGGGAAAAAGGCTTGCCTTTTCCTACGTAATACAAATTGACTAAGCGACGATTTGTTATGCCCCCCTCCAAAAACTATTGATACAACGTGTAAATATTGTTGTTCAATAAAACCAAATATACTTGGCGAATAAACGAAATTATAAACGACCAAGCACTTTGTATTCAGACTCTATCTAAGACCTACAAAACAAGATTTGGATAGATTGAACAAAAAGAAATAAATGTCTAAATCTATCCGTATTTCTGTTGTTGGTCATCACAACGGCTACGCCGAAACTAAAGACAAAGGCAACGGCATTTTTTTACTTTTTACAAAATAGGAACACCAACAAAGGCGAGAGAAGGCAGGAAGACTTACAGCTCATCTTCTTTCAATTTTATAAGTTTGCCATTTATAAAAAATTCTAATTTGTCTTCTGCTGAAGAAAATTCATGATAAAGATAGGTCTTTGTCCAAAAACTTTGTATTCTCTTTTCTTCTGACCAGCTAAAGTTAGGAATATAACTATATTCAATTCTCAACTTTTCTCCTTCTATTTCAAGCTCTGTACTCCAAACGAGTTGTCTAAATTTCTCTATTTCTTTTAAAATAAACGTCTTTGTTTTATCTACTTGAGGTATCTGAATTTGCTTTTTTTCTGCTTTTATAAAGTTAGAGAAGACCAATAGATGCTTATAGACTTCTTTAGGAATAGTATAAGGAAATTTACCTTTATTTTGAGAACGATAAAAATCAATGTTATTACAGAGAAAATATACTCTCTTATACTCTTGATTTTCCTCATGTTCTTGATGAATAATTTGATATATATCTTCTCGTCCATAACCATAGCCGAATCCAAAACTACCACTATTGTGTTTTAGAATACGATTTTTGTACCTCCAAATTTCTAATCTATTAAATCCAGACGCAAGTCCTGAAGTAGAAAAGCTAGTCAAAAGAGCCATGTGATCTATTTCATCTACTTCAAAATGTTCTACTTGAGCTTTTAAACCTGATTTCTTTGATTTATTGGGGAATAATCCTCTATGGTAAATGATGTCATACGCTATCAATCCTGTAGACTCTTCTATATAAACTAATTTATCGTTTATCAGATAAGTGTCCATTCCTGCTCGTTGAATTTTCATAGAAATAAAAATTTATTTTTAAATTTAACAAAATATATTCTATATTAATTTTTTTTAATAACTTAAATATACAAAATAAAATCTAAAAATCACTCCAAAATCCCCCTAAAAACATTCATCACGCCTTCAAGTGTTTTGACTTGTTCCATAATAAAAATAACTCGGTCTTTGCTTTCTTTTAGCCTACAACGTTTTGGTCGTTCTTGGATATATTTTAATACTTTCCCAAAAGCACTGCCTTGATAATAATCGGGTCGGTCGGCAATAAAATAACCACGTATTTTTTCATTTTTGATAATCAGTTTTTCAAAACCTATCTGCTCGGCAAGCCAACGCAAACGAACAGCTTGTAATAAATTATCAAAATCGGCTGGAGGAGTTCCGAAACGGTCTTTTACCGTTTCTTTAAACTTTTCTAATTGCTCTTCATTTTTCAATCTATCGGCTTCAATGTAGAGTTGCAGACGCTCCGAAATATTGGAAATATAACTCTCTGGAATAAAAATTTCTAAATCGGTTTCTATCGAACACGTAATTTTGAGTTCTTTTGGTTTGGTCGCATTTGGGTTTTGGAAAAGCTCTTTAAATTCGTCTTCTTTGAGTTCTGAAATGGCTTCTTCTAGCATTTTATGATAGGTATCTAATCCCAAATCATTGATAAAACCACTCTGTTCTGCTCCCAAAAGATTTCCTGCCCCACGAATATCCAAATCACGCATCGCAATTTTAAATCCATCACCGAGTTCATTAAATTCCTCTAAGGCTTTCAAACGTTTTCTTGAATCAGCAGGAAGCGTAGCAGCCGAAGGAATGAGCAAATAACAAAAGGCTTTTTTGTTGGAACGACCCACACGACCACGCATTTGATGCAAATCGGAAAGACCAATCAAATGAGAATTATTGATAATAATCGTATTTGCGTTGGGAATATCCAAACCCGATTCAATGATATTTGTCGAAACCAAGATATCAGCATCGCCATTGATAAAAGCCATCATCGTTTTTTCTAATTGGTCGCTTTTCATTTGTCCATGTCCGACCACGACTTTCGCATCAGGAACTAAACGAGTCAGAATTCCTGCCACTTCATAAATATCAATTACTCGGTTATGAACAAAAAATACCTGTCCACCACGACGAAGTTCCAAACTAATGGCATCTCTAATCAAGGCTTCATTAAAATTATGTACTTCCGTCGTTACAGGCTGACGGTTGGGTGGTGGCGTGTGCATGACCGACAAATCTCTCGCTCCCAAAAGTGAAAATTGCAGCGTTCTAGGAATTGGCGTTGCTGTGAGGGTAAGACAATCTACATTGACACGCATTTCCTTTATTTTGTCTTTTGTTTTGACACCAAATTTTTGCTCTTCATCAATAATAAACAATCCTAAATCTTTAAATTTTACTTTATCACTTACAATTTTATGCGTTCCTACCAAAATATCTAGTTGCCCTTCAGCTAGTTTTTGTAAAATCTCTCTTACTTCTTTCGTGCTTCTAAAACGATTAACAAAATCTACATTGACACCAAAATTTGAAAGACGTTCACTAAAAGTACGATGATGTTGCGCTGCCAAAACCGTTGTGGGAACTAAAACGGCAACTTGTTTTCCATTCGAAACGGCTTTAAATGCAGCACGAACGGCAATTTCTGTTTTTCCAAAACCGACATCTCCACAGACTAATCTATCCATCGGAACAGGTTTTTCCATGTCTTCTTTTACCTCGTTGGTGGCTGTGGCTTGGTCGGGTGTATCTTGATAAAAAAAGGAGGATTCGACTTCGGCTTGCATGTAATTGTCTTTTGAATAAGCAAAACCTGTCGCAGTTTGGCGTTTGGCGTAGAGTTTTATGAGTTCTGTACCAATATCTTTTAAATGTTTTTTGACTTTCTTTTTCTTGTTGCTCCAATCTTGCGAACCCAATTTACTGAGCGACATCGAACTTCCATCTTGGCTAGAATGCTTCGAAATTTTGTGTAACGAATGCACACTGACATACAAAACATCGTTATCTCTATAAATCAAACGAACGGCTTCCTGTTCATTTCCATTTACGTCCAATTTTTCCAAACCTGCAAAACGACCAATTCCGTAATCAATATGCGTAACATAATCGCCTGCTTGTAGCGTATTGAGTTCTTTTAGTGTAAGAGCTTTTGATTTGGTAAAACGTTCCTGTGTGCTATACCTATGATAACGCTCAAAAATTTGATGGTCAGTATAACAAACAATTCTTTGATTATGGTCAATAAAACCTCCACGCAAACCAATATTAAGCCCATAAAACTGAACACCAACGCCTTTTTCTTCGAAAATAGTGTGCATTCTATCAATCTGTTTTGGCAAATCGGCAGCGATAATACATTGATACCCTTTTTGATTATAACTTTCAACATCATAGACTAAATTTTGAAGATTCTTATGGAATGTCGGTTGTGCCTTTGCATCAAATTCGAAAATAGTATGATTATCTCTTGTTTTTTCTGTGATTTTTCTAAATTTCTTTCCAAATTCTAACTGAATAAACTTTTCTATTTGGTCTTTAAATTCCTTTTTTGTGATAAATAATTCTTCTGGGTCAGAAATGATTTGCGTATAATTCGAAACCTGCAAAATGGTATCAAAATCTTCTGTCGCTCGCTCAAAATATTTTTCTATTACCTCAACAGTCAAAGAATAATCTTTTAGCCAAAGACGAGTTCTTTTTGGAACAAATTCTAAAAAATTTTCTCTTGTTTGTTTTTGTACTTTTTCAGTTACGTTCGGAACAATGACAGCACGATTTACTTTTTCGATGGAAAGTTGGTCGGTTGGTTTGAAAGTTCGGATGCTTTCTACTTCATTTCCAAAAAATTCTATTCGATAGGGATATTCATTTGAATACGAAAAAACATCAATTATTCCACCTCTGACAGAGTACTGTCCTGCTTCAAAAACATATTCTTCCCTTTTGAAGCCATATTCATTTAATATTTCAATGACAAAAGTAGGTTCAATAATTTCATTAATTTTGACTACAAAAGTATTGGCTGCCAAAACTTGTTTATTGATTACTTTTTCGCTCATCGCAGACGGATAGGTAACAATGATAAGTCCGTTTTCTTCTGAATGATGATTATTGAGTCTTGTCAGAACTTCCGAACGCTGCAAAACATTCGCATTATCTATTTTTTCAAATTTGTACGGCTTTTTATACGAAGTAGGAAAAAATAAAACCTTTGGAGTAGAACTGGAGAGCGTTTCGCCCAAAAAATGCTGAACATCATTATAAAAATAAGCTGCTTCTTCGGCATCATCCATTATTACAAAATGAGAAAGCGCAGGATTCGAACGATAAAGAGCAGCCAAAACAAGTGCATCTTGGCTTCCCATGAGTCCTTTGAGGTGAATGCGTTTTGGTTTTTCTCTACTAATACTTTCCACAAGGGTCTGAATAATACTATCGGTTTGGTATTTTTTGACAAACTCTCTAGGAGAGAGTTTTAATACCTTTTCTTCTGTTTGTTCTTGCGTTTGTTGCTGGTTCATTTTGAGAGAATGCTTTATTTTTTACCTCGTTGACGGCAACGCCTCAAAGACGGTTTGAATTTTTTCGAATAGAAATAGCAAAGAAACGGTTTTGTCTCTTTGTCTAATGTAGCCAACAGTTTTCAACTGTTGATTGTGTCTAAAAATACTATATATCTCTGACAGGGGTGCCTAACAAATTAGCTACGCTGCTCTTCGGGTGTCGCTTAGTCAATTTGTATTACGTAGGGAAAAGGCAAGCCTTTTCCCTACAAAAAACGACAGTTTGTTATACCCCCTATTCAATCTGACAGTTGGAAACTGTCAGCTACGTATGGCTTATAAACTCTTGTAAAGTAAATAGGTTTTGAGATAGGAAAAAAATGTGTTATCTTATATGAAGTCAAAGGCAAGTCTTTAAGCTACACGATACAATATACTTAATTTTAGTTATTTATAGTCTAGCTTTGTTTTACTTCATTTTGCCTTGCTTACCTTTGTGGATAATCTGTACAGAAAATCTATAAAACTACATTCTTTGGAAAATTCTACTCCCTCTTCTTCCGTTTCTACTTCTAAACTCAATGATTTACTTGAAAAAATTGGTATTACAAAAGGTATCTTGTATATGCTTTTTGCCATTTTTTGTTTTGCTGTCATGAATTTGATAGTAAAAATGTTGCCTCATATTCCTGCTATGGAAATAATTCTTTTTCGCTCTTTCATTTCCTTTGTGATTTGTGTGGTTGGTCTGAAAATGCAAAAAGTAAAAGGATTGGGAACAAATAAAAAAGTTCTTTTTCTGCGTGGTCTTTTTGGTGGAATGGCTCTTTTTTTATTCTTTACGACGATTCAAAATATTCCTCTTGCTTCTGCGATTACGTTACATTATTTAGCTCCAATTTTTACGGCAATTATTGCGTGGCTTATTTTGGGAGAGCGTTTAGTGCCTCTTCAATGGTTATTTTTCTTGATTTCTTTTATTGGTGTAACGATGGTAAAAGGTTTTGATGAGCGTGTCGATACTGTCTATTTTATTATGGGAATTGTATCAGCTTTTTTGTCTGGTTGTGCTTATAATTGCATCAGAAAACTCAAAACTTCGGAGCATCCTCTTATGGTAATTCTTTATTTTCCACTTGTTACGCTGCCTATTGCTAGTCTGTATTGTATTTTTTATAAATGGACAATGCCTATGGGTTGGGATTGGTTGTACTTACTTTTGATTGGAATTTTGACACAAATTGCACAATTATATATGACAAAAGCCTATCAGATGGAAGAAGCTGCTAGAGTGGCGAGTGTGAGTTATACAGGAATTGTTTATGCGCTTGGTTTTGGATTTTTGTTTTTTCACGAAGTTTTTAATATCTGGGTTTCTGTTGGAATTGGTTTGATGCTTTTGGGCGTAATTCTGAATGTTACGTTTAAGAATAAAAAGAAAGAAATTGTAGAATTAGATGATAAAATTTTGGATAGTAAGTAGTCGGACAAAATAAAAACGACTTGAACTTATTGGTAAATGATTTTTATGTTCTATTGAATTGAATGGGGGGCACAACAAATTAGCTACGCTGCTCTTTCCTTCCATACAGGTATTTTTTTTCATACAAACAGCCAGTAAACGATAGGGTTTGCAAACCCTATTCTATGGAAAAAACGAACTAATATTTTGCTAATAAATGAATGAATCAAGTTTTTATTACTATCAGTCCAAAACCTGTTAAGAGCCTAAAAGAAATAAAAGAATTAAACGATTCAAAAATTCCTATAATTGTTATTGACCAAAAATTAGGATGAAGCAAAGGCGAAAACTATTTCCAGAAAAATTAGTAAGAGCAAATGAAATAATTGCTAAATACGGACTGCCAAAAATTAACAAAGAAGAGTAACTAAAGAAACTCCTTATTTCATCTCTGAAATAAGGAGTTTTTGCATAAACTGAAAATCACACTATCTTTTGCAAACTATCCTCTTACATTAGCCCACTTGACAGACTACCCCCAATTGTTCAATATCTCTAACCAAATCACTACTTGGTTCTATCTGTAAGTGATGCGAAACGGTTTTGATAAAAGTACGTCCAGTTTGTGGTGCTTGGTGAAAAAACTCCATTTTTATTTTACAATCTCCCCCTTTACAGTCATTGAATAATTTCTCTAAATCCATAATTAGATTTTCATTTAGATTCAATAAATTAATGGCAATATTGATACTCGTAATTGGTTTTTGTTTGACATCACTCAAAAGCGAAATATTTTTTATTTTGAGTTCTACTTGGTCAGGACTTTTATAGCGTTCTTCCATTCTACCTGTAATCAAAAGAAATTCTCCCATTACCAAAAAGCCTTTAAAATGGTCGTATTCCTTTCCAAAAAGTGCAAATTTGTAACTTCCAGAATAATCTTCTAACGTAAATAACCCAAAATCTCGCCCAGAAGCTGTCTTTCTATGTGCTACTTCGATGACCATTCCTCCTACTTTTAGTTCTGCTCCTTTTCTTGCATTGGGTAGATTCAAAAGGGTAGAATTACAAGAGGTTTTCATTTCGATTTTGTACTTATCTAGTGGGTGTCCAGAAATGAAAAAACCGACGACTTCTTTTTCTTTGTTGAGTTTGTCTATTTCTGTCCAGCGTTCTATTTCGGCAAGGCGTGGACGCATCACTTCTACTTTTCCGTCTGCCCCTCCAAACATAGAAACTTGTGCAGAGGCTGCTTCTTCTTTTTGTGCCTTCGAGTAAGCTAAAAGCAAATCTAAATTTGTCTTTCCTGTGTCGGTTGGTGCAAAAATTTGCGCTCTATGAACATCTTCAAAACAATCCAATCCACCTGCAAAAGTTAAGGCCTCGAAAGTTCTTTTATTGATTACCGACAAATCCATTCGTTCTACAAAATCAAAAATATCTTTGTATTTTCCTTTCTCTTCTCGTTCTGTGATAATGTGCGAAACGGCTGTTTCTCCTGCTCCTTTTATGGCTGCCAGTCCAAAACGAATTTGTCCCTTATCATTCACACCAAAACGCTCAATACTCTCATTGACATCGGGCCCCAAAACAGGAACGCCAATACGCTGTGCTTCTTCAATGAAAAACGTAATTTTATCAATACTGCTCATGTTGTTGGTCATGACGGCTGCCATATATTCAGCTGGATAATGTGCCTTCAAATAACCTGTTTGGAAAGCAACCACCGAATACGCTGCCGAGTGAGAACGGTTGAAACCATAGGAAGCAAATTTTTCCATTACCTCAAAAACCTCTTCGGCTTTTTTCTTATCGATGCCGTGGGTTTTCTTTGCACCTTCTACAAAAATGGTCTTTTGTTTTGCCATTTCTTCGGCTTTTTTCTTACCCATCGCACGACGCAAAATATCAGCACCACCGAGCGAATAACCTCCCATAATTTGGGCTGCTTGCATAATCTGCTCTTGATAAATCATAATTCCAAAAGTAGGCTCAAGAATAGGTTTTAAGAGTTCATGAGGATATTCGACGGTTTCTCTTCCATGTTTTCGGTCAATATAGGACGGAATAAAATCCATCGGACCAGGACGATATAAGGCATTCATGGCAATCAAATCTTCAATATTTGTAGGTTTTAATTCCTTCAAATATTTACGCATTCCGTCCGACTCAAACTGAAATGTTCCGACTGTATCAGCACGTTGATAGAGTTCATACGCCTTTACATCATCAATCGGAATTTCGTCTGGATTAATTTTTACGCCATGATTTTTTTCAATTAAATCAATGGCATCTTTAATGATAGTCAGCGTTTTTAGACCCAAAAAGTCCATTTTTAACATTCCTGCATCTTCGACTACTTTTCCATCAAATTGCGTAATAAAAAGGTCGGCATCTTTGGCTGTACAGACTGGAATATATTCGGTAATATCATCAGGGGCAATGATTACACCTGCTGCGTGCGTTCCTGTATTACGCACCGAACCCTCCAAAACTTTAGCATTTTGCAACACTTTTCCCTGCAAGTCTTTTGCTCTAAAAATTTGTCGTAATTCTTCTACTTCATCAAAGGCTTTGTCTAGTGTCGTCCCCGGTTTTTCTGGGACAAGTTTGGCAATTCTATTTGACTCATCTAAAGGCAATTCCATCACACGAGCAACATCTTTAATAGACATTTTGGCTGCCATTGTACCATACGTTACAATTTGTGCTACTTGATTACGACCGTATTTTTTGACTACATAATCGATGACAGATTGCCTTCCTACGTCGTCAAAATCTACGTCAATATCTGGCATGGATACACGTTCTGGATTCAAGAAACGTTCAAAAAGGAGATTGTAAAGAATAGGGTCAATATTGGTAATTCCGATACAATAAGCGACGACAGATCCAGCTGCAGAGCCCCTCCCTGGTCCCACGGCAACACCAATCCGTCTAGCTTCATTAATAAAATCCTGTACAATCAAAAAATACCCAGGAAATCCCATGTCTTTCATGATTTTGAGTTCTAAATCTATGCGTTCTCTGATAGCAGGTGTAATTTCTTTGTAGCGTTTGGCTGCACCTTCATAAGTCAGATGACGCAAATAAGCATCTTCATTTTCAAACTCTTTCGGAATTTCATATTTTGGTAATAAAATATCACGTTTTAGTTTTATGACTTCCGTTTTTTCCACAATTTCCATTGTCGTTTCGATGGCTTCTGGAAGGTCTGCAAAGAGTTGATTCATTTCTTCGGCAGACTTAAAATAAAATTCGTGATTCGGAAAACCAAAACGATACCCACGCCCACGCCCCACAGGCGTACTTTTCGGAATGCCATCTTTTACACACAAAAGCGTGTCATGAGCATCTGCATCTTCTTTTTTGAGATAAAAACAATCATTGGAAGCAAAATATTTTACATCGTATTTGTCAGCCCAACTCAATAAAATTTCATTTACTCGCTCTTCTTCTTCTAATCCATGACGCTGTAATTGAATATAAAAATCATCTCTAAATTCTTCTAACCACCATTGAAAAGCCTCTTCGGCTTGTAGTTCTCCGACATTCAAAATCAGTTGAGGAATTTCTGCACCCAAACCTCCCGTTGTAGCAATTATGTTTTCTTTATATTTTACGACAAGTTCTCTATCAATACGTGGATAACCTGCATAATAGCCATCTACATAGCCATACGAACACATTTTGGACAAATTATGATAACCTTTTTGATTTTTGGCTAAAAAAACCTGTCTTGTTCTACGGTCTGGATTGTCTTTCGTAAATTTTTGTTTGTGTCTGTCTTCGGTTAGGTATAATTCTGCACCAATAATTACTTTTATTCCTAATTTTTCGCCTTCTCCAACGGCATAAAAAGCACCGTGCATATTTCCAATATCCGTAATGGCAATGGCAGGCATTCCCATTTCGTGGGCTTTAGCGACTAATTTTTTGACATTTGCCGTACTTTGTAAAATAGAAAATTGAGAGTGATTATGAAGATGACAAAACGGTAAAATCTCATCTAACTTTCTATCTTTTTTTAATCTATCACTTGCCTTACTTTTCTTTTGAACTTGTCCAAAATTAGCCTCATCAAGTTCTGGAGCTTGATAAACGACCATTTGAGGCGTAATTCCCTCAACTGTCGGAACTACTTTATTTTGTAATAATCCAAAAAAACATTTTGCTGTCGCAGAAACATCATAGGCAGCATCGTGAGCATCTGCAAAAGGAACTCCGAAAAGTTTGGTGTGAAGTTCGGTAAGAGTAGGCCACTTGAAACGCCCACCACGTCCACCTTGAATAGCCACAAAATCTACCGAAGTAAGTTTTGTACAAAGCGTTTCTTTTTCCATAAAACCACGTTCAATTTTGGTTCTATGAAATTCTGCCCCCATTATAGCGACATCAAACTCTACGTTATGTCCAATAAGCACATCAGCTTTTTGATAATCGTCAGCAAAAGCATTTAATACTTCCGAAAGTGGTTTTCCTTCTTGCTCGGCTCTTTTGGTAGAAATTCCATGCACTTTTTCAGCATTAAAAGGAATGGTAAATCCATCAGGATAAACGATATGATTTTGAGCAGACAATAAATTTCCTGTTTTGTCGTGCAACTGCCAAGCAATCTGAACCAAACGAGGCCAATTGTCAGAATCGGTAACAGGTGCATTGAAGTTTTTTGGAAGTCCTGTGGTTTCGGTGTCGAATATTAAATACATATATAGAGTTTTTTGTCGCTCGTGGGGACACGAGCAACGGTAGAGTTTTTTCTTGTTTCGTTTTACGAATTTACGAAAAAATGCTTATTTTTTGAGCAAAACTAGATTTAAAAAAATCAAAGTTCTATTTCCATTTGTGTGTTACATAAGAAGAATATTTTTCTAAATCTAAAGTTAATTTCTCTATTGCATTTCAAATTATTTCTTTCCATTTCAAAATATTTCTTGAAATAAAAAGAAACAAAACTTTATATTGATTTACAAAGTATAATAATCAAACATTCAAACTTCTACTGTATCATTTCAACTATTGTCAAAGTCTGATTACAGACTATTGACAAAGTTTAGACAGCTTCATTACTTACTACTCAAAAACTAAATTTCTATGAAAGTCACTAAAGTTATTTTTCTTGTTTTTGGATTACTACTTTTGAATACTTTTACTTTTGCTCAAAACTCTGAACGTTTTATAGTTCAATATAAAATAGATTTGAATGATTCTATCAATAGAAAAAGTTTTGATGTAGATAAATTTGATTATGATTTGATATTTTCGTCTGAAAAAGAACCAAAAAGAGATTCACTTTTTAAAGACATAGAACAATGTCGTTTTTTAGCACGCATAAGAAGAGATTTTTTTGGTGAAGAAAATTTTTTTTCTTTCTACAATGGAAATGCTAAACAAGCCTTAGATGAAACAGCAGGAGCATACGAAAAAGGAATTTTACCTACTTTGTATTTAAGTTATGAAGCCATTTGGGATAAAAATTTACAAGATTTTCATTATTATCCTTCTTTGCAAAACGAAGATTTTCCGTTTATAACATTACAATTAGAAAATGAAGAGAAAAAAACTATTTCTTATTCTCCCTCTCCTAATTATCGTGAATTAATAGAAGAAGATTCTCCTAAAGCTAAAAACCGTTTTAATACTTTCGATTTATATACTTTTAGTGATATTTTGGTATTAAGGATGTTTAAAGCTAAAATAAGTAAAGTATATAATTATATAGATAAATCACAAACTAAAATTTCAAATCAAAATGAGTTTGATAAATGGAAATTAAATTATGCAAACCGTTTTTCGTCCGTTTTGAAGTATAATTATATTTATACACTTGAGCAAATAAAATGGACACAAGGTTTGAGAGTTTTGAATAGTGATGAGAATTTTTATTATTTTGAAGAAGAAATAACTAATACTAGTGATTATTACACTTTGGCAAATGATGCTAGTCCAGATTATTTTGTTTTGGCAATGGATACAAAAGCTCTTGAAAATGCAAAATTTTTATTGAATGGAGAAAGTATTTTTGTTTATAGGGTAAACGCACGAAACTTTTTATACTGCTTTCAGTGTGTTTAAACAGACTTTAATTATCAGAGTA
>PFKD01000048.1 GCA_002784125.1 Flexibacter sp. CG_4_10_14_3_um_filter_32_15 | reverse complement strand
ATACAGCATTTTTATTCAAAATTCACTATTTTTTGTGAAACAAAAAACATGTGGGTAAACAGTAGGGTTAAAACCCTGTTCAATTGAAAAAAGCCATGTTTTAGTTAAAGCCATTTTTTTAAATTATACTTTAGCTTATAAATTGAACAGGGTTTTAACCCTGTCTATGCTATGATATACATTCATATTCCATTCTGCAAACAAGCCTGTCATTATTGCGATTTTCACTTTAGTACAAATCTCAAACAAAAACAGGCTTTTTTATATGCCTTAGATAAAGAAATCGAACTTCAAAAAAACTTTTTTGAAAATGCAGTTTTTCCTTCTCCGTTGCTCGTGTCCTCACGAGCGACAATCCCACAACCATTAAAAACCGTTTATTTTGGTGGTGGAACGCCCTCTATTTTAGAAATTTCAGAATTGAAAGCTATTTTAGAAAAGATAAAATCTACTTTTGAAATTGACCAAAACGCAGAAATTACACTTGAAGCAAATCCAGATGACCTTACTTCATTAGAGTTTTTGAAATCATTAAAAGAAATTGGTTTCAATCGTTTGAGTATTGGTATTCAATCGTTTGAAGAATCTTTTTTGAAGTTTATGAACAGGGCGCACAATGCCGAAGAAGCTAAAAATTGTGTAAAATTAGCTCAAAAAGCAGGTTTTGAGAATATTAGTGTGGATTTGATTTATGGTATTCAATTACCAAAAAAAGAAATTGAGTTTGATGTAATTGAAAATGATTTTGAAAAACAAAGTGAAGTTTTAAATTCAAATCCTCATTATTTTTGGGAAAAAGATTTAGAATTTGCGCTTTCTTTGAATGTTCCTCATATTTCAGCCTATTGTTTGACTATTGAGCCCAAAACACCTTTTGGAAACAGTCTGAAAAAAGGAAAACTAAAACGGATTGATGAAGAATTTGCAGCACAGCAATTTGAACTTCTGACCGAAACATTGAAAGAAAACGGTTATATTCATTACGAAATATCCAATTTTGCCAAACCAAACCAGTTTTCAAAACATAATACAGCCTATTGGAAAGATGAACCTTATTTGGGTTTGGGAACTTCTGCACATTCTTACGATGGAAAAAATCGTTTTATGAATGCTGCCAATAATAGAAATTATGTAGAGAATTTGAATAAAAATAGTTTACCTCAAACTATTGATGAACTTTCAGAAAATGATAGAATAAACGAATATTTCTTGACTTCTCTTCGAACTATTTGGGGAATCGATTTGAATCATTTAAACAAAAAGTACAACTACAATCTTTTAGAAAATCAATCAAAAACTATTTCAAAATTAATTGACAATGAGATGATTGAATTAAAGAATGATACAATTATTCTGACAGAAAAAGGAAAGTTATTTGCTGATGGAATTGCTTCAGATTTATTTTTATAACTCTCGCACCTTAAAAGGTACGGTACGATTTACTCACGCTAAAGCGTAAGCTACTTTAGAATCTGATTAGAAAGAATACAATCCATTTTCTCAACTGTTTTTTCATTATCTATACCATTCAGACTTTCTCCAAAAAGAAACTTTCCTTCTTTATCCAAAATCATAATAACAGGCTCATTTGTCTTCGGAAGATACAAATCTTCAAAAATAGAATTACTACTTGGAATAATATCGGCATAAAAAGGTGTTCCTATCAAAAATTCTTCTACTTCTTTTTTCTTGTTTTCTGTAAAACTGTAAAAAGTGATATTATTTTCTGAATAGGTTTCAATCATTTCATTGAGTTTTGGAATGGATTCAATGGACTTTGTAGAAGAAGGCGACCAAAAAACAAAAATAGTCAGTTTGTTTTCTAAGTTTTCTTTTGTGATTTCATTTTCTGAAATGAGCTTAAAATTAAAATTTGGAAAGGCTTCGAAAAGATTTCTTTGCATTGTAAAATCTTCAAAAAGAGCTTGTTTTTCACTTAAACTCATCTTTGAAAATGGATAGGATGCACTAGGTTTTGTTAGTTGAGTGGTGTCAATGATTTGTTTTTCTGTTTTGAATTTATCAAACCTCTCTTTCGGATTAAACTTTTGCCTTGAGCCACTCTTTTATTAAATCTTTTCTTACTTCCCAAAAATCCATATCTCCAACGCTAGAATAAACCTCTATTATACATAATGAGTTTCTTCATCTGATTTGTATTTTTTTCGTTCATTTCTCCAATATCCCCAATGCCATTCGTGTCCTTTTCCACAATTACAAAAATTAGATTTTCTATAAAACCCTCTCCTTCAAAATCATTCCATACACCTTCTTCTTGTGGCGCATATTTTCCAAAGACAAAGCCGTATTATTATCCAATTCATGCCAATAATTATTCACATAAAAAGCATATTCTTGCAAATGGGTGCATCTCAAGATGTCGCTTTATTAATTTTATATAGTTGTAGGGAAAGGGTACGATAGGCTTGCCTTTTCCTTTCATATAGTTTTTCCAATTCAAAATGCTAGTTTAGGAAAAGGCAAGCCTTTTCCCTACTAAAAACCACATTTTGAGATGCGCCCTTGCAAATTATTCTCAATCAAAGAATCTAAAAAAGGGTTGTTTCCAATTTCTAAAATCGGTTTTCTGTAAATTGAATCTGTCGTATAAAGACAGAGCGCAGAATCTAAGGTCGTTTTAAACTTTTCTACTTCCTCTTTTTCTATAATTCGTTCGGGCTTTCTTTGTGCCAAAACAGACGTAGAAAAAAGGAAGAAAAATAAAATAGAAAAAATGATTTTTGATATTATTTTGAATTAGGAATACATATATTTTACGACACTTGGAAAGTATTGCCTACTTTAAAAATTATTTTTAAAGAATTTAGAATTTTTGACTTTAGAAGCTGTTGAGCTTACTGTATCTTCAAACTGACTTTCTACTTTTGCCATTCTAGTTTTGAAACTTTCTTCTTCCAAAAATGAAGGTTTTTCTTCTAAATCAATTTGTTCTTGAAGACTTTTTGCTGCTGGCATTGCAATCCAAAGAGCCAAATAAGCCAAGAGTCCAAATCCATCTAAAAATAGAGTTGCTACAAAAAGTAAACGTACAATCGTTTCATCAATTCCAAAATATTTTGCAATTCCAGAAGCAACACCAGCTACTTTTTTGTCGGTCATACTACGCATAAAACGTTTTGCTTTTCCGACTAAAGAAGTAGATTGTTTTTCTTGTAACATTCCTTCGTTAGAATCTTTTGGCATTGCTAACCAAGCAGCACCATATAAAGGAAGTCCGAAACCACCACCAAGAACAGCAGCTACAAATCCCAAACGTACAAAAGCAGGGTCGATATTATAATAATCTGCAATTCCAGAAGCAACACCAGCTACTTTTTTATCTCTCTTTTTGAGTGAAAATTTCTTACCTACATTACGTAATTCACGTTTTGGTTCAGCTTTTTTGAGGGGTTGCCATTGGTCTTTTCTTTCGAAATAACCCAAATCCAAATCAATTCCTTCTGCAAGAGCAATTTCTTTTGCAGTGCCTACTTGCAAGACCATTAATTCAACATCATTTTTGTCGATTGTGCCTTTATCAATACTCAAACGCTCTAAAAGAACCTCAGCCATACGTGTTTCAATGTCTTCGATAGTCATCGAATCTTCTGGAAAACAACGTTTCAAATCCATTAAATAGGCTTTCAAAGCAGGATAAGCTGCTTGTTCGACATGGAATGAAATAGAAGCAATTTGAACTTCTAAAGTATTGTTGATAGACGAGTTGGTGTGTAGAAGAGGCATAATTGGAATAAATTTAGAATTTAGATATGAGAATTTAGAAGTAAAATACACAGTTGCTTTTTTGCTTCTAAATTCTTTGATGATGGTGATTTATAATTAGTTAGTGATAAGTAATGATGAAAAATTACAAGTTTTAAGTAAATTTAATTTTTAGAGGTCATTATGGTTGTATTACTTCTAAAATCTTAATTTTAACTTTTAAATTGGTTTTACCCTGCTTGTCGTTGTTCTTGTCTATTCTGATTTGTATTTTCTAAAATAGTAGTAGCAGAAAAAACAAGTTGATGCCAAGAGAGAGTAAGTTCTTTTAGAAATTCGTGTCCGTTATCAGTCAGTCGGTAGTATTTTCTTGGAGGTCCTCCTGTGGACTCTTGCCAAGCATAAGTAACCAAACCCGATTTGTTTAGACGATTTAGAAGTGGATAAAGCGTTCCTTCTACCACTAATAACTGTGCATCTTTCAAATGACGAAGCAAGTCCGAAGCATAAACTTCTCCATTGGCAATTACATTCAAGACACAGAGTTCTAAGATTCCTTTTCGCATCTGTACTTCGGCGTTTTCTAATGTAATCACATTTTTTTTAGGTTAGATTGGTAGTTGTTTTGGTTGGAATTGAAAGAATTTGAAGTCTAACAATGTCCACATGTCTTTTTATACGAGAGCCATCAAAAAAGGTTACTAGGTTATGCAAGGTAGTTGGTAAAAGATTGTAAAATGTTTTACCGTTGCTCGTATCCCTACGAGCGACATATCACAAAACAAAATTTTTTGCTAAAAACAAACTGGATTTGCAAAAAATAATGTATATTTAGCTAACTTTGAACAAATGTAGCTGACACTTTCTAAGTGTCATTTGTCAAGCAGAAAAAATAAAATTATGTCAAAAACAAATACACCTTTCGGATATATCAAAACATCAATTAATCAACCTGTAAGTATTGTAAAATATGCTATCGGTGTGATTGCGATTGCTGCTTTGGTGGCTTTTATTTTTAATACAACTCAAGGGTCGGACAAAAAAGAGGTAGAGAATACCTTTTTGTTGGAAGATATTCGCAAGACCAATGAAGAACATTTAAAGACCATTGCAGATTTGCAAAGAGAATTAGAGGAAACAAAAAAAGATGCTGCAAAGGTAAAAGAAGAATTAATCCAAAAACAAGCTCAAATAGATGCAACAGGGGTACAAATAGACGCAAAAGAAGGAAGTATCGGAACGCTTCAAACGCAACTTAGTGATTTGAAAAATGATAAAATGCGTTTGCATCAGATAATTGATGAGCGTGGAAGAGAACTTGCACAAATGACAGAGCGCAATAAAGAACAAAACGGACTTTTAGAAACCACACAAGAAAATCTTCAAAAATCACAAGAACAAACTCGTCAAGACCAACAAGCCATCAAAAATCTTCAAGAAGAATTGCGTGGGCTCAATGAAAAAGTAAATATTGCTTATAATCATGAAAAAGATTTGCAGAGCCAAGTCAATAAATTACTTACGGATTTGAATGAAACTAGAACAGAACTTAATCAGTCAAGAATGGATTTGAGTGATGCAAAAGCTGAATTACGTATTTTGAAGGAGCTTCACCCCATGAACAACAATATGCCTGTTCAGCAAATCACAGTTTCTCAACCTCAAGAAGAAAACAGTGCAAATGCGCTCAAAATGGTAGCTATCGTTTCTGTAATTGTTATGTTTATTGTTTTTGTGGTTTATATGTTGAGAGATTAGGAGGTTTTAGGAAAGCATTTTAGTACTAAATTTATAATTTGGTAATAAAATGCTTTTTTGTTTTAGTCAATAAATTATACCAAAATGATAGATAAACATACAGTCCATTTTCACAGTCCATTTTTTATTTTTATAAAAGGGCTAAATCATTTATCAGACATAGAAATTTTATAATTATTAGGACTCAAAAATATTGAAATAAGAGATTTTGAAAAAGAAACAGAGCATTATCTTCGCATAACAAAGGATAAAGAATGGATTCATATTATGGATAATTGGTGGTATAATTTATGGCATTCTGATTCTTTTAGAAAAAAAATCGATAAACTAGGAGAGAAATATGATATTTTTTACTGTTCTATGGGCGATTGTGATTATTCCTTTGATTTTACTTATTATAAAGATGGATTACTTCGTCGCAAATATGTCGTAGATGATCCTGATTTTAAAGGAGGAAAATTAATAGAAAATATAGGAAAATCTTTACCTTTTGAAGAAGATAATTTGAAAAATATAGGTCAAGGAGGTAAGATCATTTCAATAGCAAAATCTATTGGAATTGAAACCAATCATAAATTAGAGAGTATAAGCTGTTATCAATATGATAATATTTTTATAGAAGATTAATTTCGAATCTGTTCAAAACAAATCTCAAAATTTGCAATGCAAAAACAAAGTAAGTAATTTTACTATCATTTTAATTAGTTCACTTTGCCGTTGTTGGTGTCCTCACCGACGACTTAATTTAAAATAAAAAAATATATGTCAGATTTTCGTATTGAGCGTGATACAATGGGCGAGGTAAAAGTTCCTGCCGACAACTACTGGGGCGCACAAACAGAGCGTAGTCGCAACAACTTCAAAATAGGCGATGAGGCTTCTATGCCTAAAGAAATTATTTATGCGTTTGCTTATCTCAAAAAAGCTGCTGCACAAGCCAACACAGAATTAGGTGTTTTGGCAAAAGAAAAAAGCGACCTTATCGGAAAAGCCTGTGATGAAATTTTGGAAGGAAAATTAGATAAAGAATTTCCTTTAGTAATTTGGCAGACAGGCTCTGGAACGCAATCCAATATGAATGTAAATGAAGTAGTTGCGTATCGTGGACACGTTTTACAAGGTGGAAATCTAAACGATGAGAAAAAAGCATTGCATCCAAATGACGACGTAAACAAATCTCAATCTTCAAATGATACTTTTCCTACGGCTATGCACATTGCAGCCTATAAATTGGTAACAGAAAATACCATCAAAGGAATTGAAAAATTGCGTGATGCCCTTCAAAGCAAAGTAGAAGAATTTAAAGACATCGTAAAAACAGGTCGTACTCACTTTATGGACGCTACTCCTCTTACATTAGGACAAGAATTTTCTGGGTATGTTCAGCAATTAAATAATTCTTTGCGTTGCATCAAAAATGCACTAGAAATGGTAAAAGAATTAGCCTTAGGAGGAACTGCCGTAGGAACTGGACTCAATACACCAAAAGGTTACGACGTTTTAGTAGCTCAAAAAATTGCTACTCTTACAGGTTTGCCTTTCGTAACTGCTCCAAATAAATTTGAGACTTTAGCTGCTCATGATGCAATGGTAGAGCTTTCAGGGGCATTAAAACGTACTGCTGTTTCGCTCATGAAGATTGCAAATGATGTTCGTATGCTTAGTTCGGGTCCTCGTTGTGGAATTGGCGAAATTATTATTCCTGACAACGAACCAGGGTCTTCGATTATGCCAGGGAAAGTAAATCCTACACAACCAGAAGCTCTTACAATGGTTTGCGCTCAAGTAATGGGAAATGATGTTGCTGTTTCAGTGGGTGGCTCAAATGGACATTTTGAGCTTAATGTTTTCAAGCCTTTGATTGCTGCAAATGTCCTTCAATCGGCTCGTTTGATTGGTGATGCTTGTGTTTCTTTTACTGATAATTGTGCTGCTGGTATCAAACCAAACAACGAAGTTATTCAAACACATTTAGAAAATTCGTTGATGCTTGTTACAGCTCTCAATACGCATATCGGCTATGAAAAATCGGCCAAAATTGCTAAAAAAGCACACCAAGAAAACAAAACGCTTCGTCAGGCTGCCATAGAATTAGAATATTTGACTTCAGAAGAGTTTGATAAATGGGTTGTTCCTGCTGAAATGACTGGTTCGATGAAATGATAGGAATTAGGAAATAGAGATTGAGGAATGGAGAATGAAAATTACTATTTTTCTTTTTCTAGATTTAATCTATTTAAACCCTAAGAGTCTTTAAGACGCTTAGGGTTTTTTAATTACAAAACATTTGTCTAATACTTTTCTACTTCGTTTCTTTGTACTTTATTTTTTAATCATTTTAATTCAATTTCCAAACGCTATAAAAAACGTCTTATGGGTTACAATCGTAATTTTTAATTCGTAATTATTCCTTATGTTACATGTATTCAAATTTGGTGGTGCATCTGTGAAAGATGCCCCTGCTGTCAGAAATGTAAGTACTATTTTACGTTCATTTATTGACAAAAAAGATAAACTCGTTATTGTTGTGTCTGCTATGGGCAAAACGACAAACCATTTAGAAGATATTTTTAAGGCAGCCAAATCGAAACCCAAACATGAGAAAAATGATGAATTTGAACAGATTTTAAAACAAATTAAAGATTATCATTATGCCCTTGCAGATGAGCTTTTTGATGGCGAACGTGAAAAAATTGTCTATAAAATTCTTCAAAAATATATTTTTCAGCTTTCAGCAACCCTCAAAGACGACGAACCCAACTGGGATAAGCATTACGACCAAGTGATTTGTTTTGGCGAACTTATGTCTTCGGCTATCGTTTCTGAATACCTCAAAATGCAACATGAAGATAAATGTTTGTGGGTAGATGCTCGTCGTTTTGTTCAAACCAATGAACGTTGGAGAGAAGGACAAATAGACTGGGAATGGTCAGAACAACTTATTAGAGCCGAACTTTTGCCGATGTTAGAACAGCGTTTTGTTTTGACACAAGGTTTTATTGGAGGAACAATCGGAGGAAAAACGACCACTTTAGGGCGTGAAGGTTCAGACTTTACGGCTGCCGTTTTTGCGTACTGTTTACAGGCTGATGGCGTTACAATTTGGAAAGATGTTTCTGGAATTTTGAATGCAGACCCAAAGCGAATCAAAAACACTCGTCTTTTTGAGCAAATTAGTTATTCTGATGCTGCCGAAATGACTTATTATGGTGCGACAGTTATTCACCCCAAAACTATCCGTCCGTTGGCTGCAAAGGGTATTCCTTTGTATGTTCGTTCGTTTCTCAATGCTGATGTAGAAGGAACAAGAATTGGAAATTTTGATACGCAGCCTTCTATTCCATCAATTATTGTCAAAGCAAATCAACATATGCTCGTTTTTAAGGCAAAAGATTTGGCTGCTATCAATGAACGCAATCAACTCGCTTATATTCACTCTGAACTCAATCGCTATACTATCAAAATTAATTTATTACAAGTTTCTGCCACTTCATTTTCTGTTTGTACAGATAATGATGAACGAAAATTAGCTTCTTTAAAAGAATCGTTGAGTACTGATTTTGAGCTTTCTGTTTTGGATAATTTGGAACTTATTACAATCAAAAATTACGATACCGAAACACTCAAAAACTTTACAGGACTTGGAAACGCACTTGTTGCACAGCGTTCTGAAGATATTTTTCAAGTAGTGGTTCGTAAATAAAGTTAGAAGTTAGATTTTAAAAGTGAAAAGTTGGTATTGCTACACCAAAATACTGACAATAAGTACCAGCCTTTGTTGGTGTTTTAGCGTAGCGACACCAACAAAAACGCCAAACCCATAAAGAATTACAAAGTAAAATCAAAAATTGCTTTGTAATCCTTTTTTATTAAAAGAGTCTATTTCAAAATTAGTCTAACTGTCTTTTTTTTACTTAAATTTGCAACCTTATTTGAAATTATTTATCGAAATTATTATTCATTTTATGCAGCCACAAGAAATTCCAGCCTCTTATAATGAGGCATGTAAAGCCTACGAAACAAGAAAATACGCTATTGCTTTAGAAAAATTAGAAACCACACTTACAGAAAGTCCAAATTTTGCACCTGCTTTTTATATAAAAGGACTTACTTATATGCAGCTTCAAGATTGGAGAAATGCCTTTGATAACTTTAAAAGATATTCACAAATTACACCTGAAAAAGGAGATACCTATTTGAATATGGGAACGGCAATGCTCAATATGAAACAACCAAGAACGGCTATTTCGTATTTTGATTTTGCACTTTCATTGAGAATGACAGAAAACAGACCCGAACGAGCGCATCTAAACAAAGCTCTAGCATTCAGACAAATAAACGATAATGAAAAGGCTGAAGAATCTTTTGAAGCTGCTTTGAAAATACACCCTTATTTTGATGATGCTTTACTAGAAATGGCAAAATTTCAGTTGGATTTAGAGAAAAATGAAGAAGCATTGTCTTATTATCAACGAGTAATTGATTTGCCAAAACAGCGCAGAAATTTTCCTCTTTGGGAAGCGTGGGTAGGTTTGGCTCTTACACAAACAGAACTCAAACAGTTTTCGAAAGCCTTGGTTTCTATCGAAGAATCTATTGAACTCAATCCAAATACAATTGGCTTTTTCAAAACCAGTGAATCATTTGATTTGCTCAGAGAAAGTGAGTACAACGATGATTTTGAAACGATTTTAGGTTAGAATGAAATAAACATTTTTGATAGAATTAGGTTGAATAAACATAAAATTTATATTTTTTTTAACTCAATTTTTTAATCTTTCAAAATTTTATTTATGAATAAGAAAACACTAAAAGCAATTACATCAGTAGTGAGTGGAGCAGAAATAGCAATTCGATTAGCACCAGGAGAATTACATCTCAAACCAGCTTATAAAGGAGCTTTTGGGGCAATGGCTTCTCTGACAGGGTTGGTAGCCTTCGGACAAGTAGTACGCAAAAAAGATGCTTTTAAGAAAGGTAATCGTCTGAACACAGCTATAATTTTATGCTTGAGTACTGCAAGTATTTTACAAGGAGTAAATAAAATAAAAAAAGCGTATAATCAAACAGACCATAAATAATCTAATAGAAGATTTTATATCAAGAAGTTAGAAACTTTTTTTATTGCCAAAATTCCTATTTCTTAAAAAAGCAGATAGGAGTTTTATTGTTTATAGGCTTATTAAAAACAAAATTCTTTCTTCATCTAAAATTTAACATAGTATTTACCCTTATTTTTTTATTTTTTAGAAGTGATAGCATAATTTTTGCGTATTTTTGTGATAATAATAGCTTTACTACCCTCTCATAAGATTACATTTACTGAAAAATGATAATTTTGGGAAGGAAGATAAAATTTTTTGACATTTTTTGAGTTTATTTAGTATATAGATGGTCTATTAACAACTATTTATTTATTTATTTTTGATGAAATTTTGAAAATACAGTTTTGTTTTTCAATTTAGATAATGGAAAATTAGATAATGGAAAATTAGCTAATAACAAAAGTATATCTAAAGTTAGCTTCTCAATTAGCTTCTATAAATTTGACTCTCTAAAAATTGCTCTATACATTTGTCTTGTCTTTTGGTTTTACTAACTTAGTTTTAAACTAATTATGACTTGCCTTAAAAACTCGTTTCTATGAAAAAAATTCTTTTTACGTTCTTATTTACCTTACTTGGTGTCGCTTTTTTAGCAACTGAAGAAGTCCAGGCACAAGTAGGCAATAAGTATTACTACAAAAAAACAACTCCTCGCAGAGGTCCTCACAATCATCAATGGGTTTGGACAAAACGCCGTCAATATGTAAGTGTTGGTCTGAATGTCAATGCCATGAATTATTTTGGTGATATTGTTCCAAAACCTAATTTTTGGAGTACAGACTTGCGTTTTACTCGTCCAAATATTGGAATTTTTGTTGAGAAAAAAATCCGTCCTCAATTTTCTGCTCGTTTAGGGCTAAACTGGGGAAGACTTTTGAGTTCTGATGAAGAAACGGCCGACCCTACCGACGATCACGACTTTTTCCGTTATATCCGTAATGCTCATTTTAGAAATGATATATTCGAACTCAATACTACCTTCCGTTGGGACTTGATGAGCAGCGAACGTTTGAATAAAGAATTTTATCAAAGACCAAAACAATTCGTGCCGTATGTAATGGGTGGATTAGCTGTATTTTATCATGCTCCTAAAGCAAAAGCTCCTCCTACCAAAATCGGAGGTGGAGACCCAGATTGGGGCGTTGATGAATGGACAGATCTACAACCACTCGGAACAGAAGGTCAAGGGCGTGGTAGTTATACTAGATACTTAGCTAATGGAGATTCTATAGTTAGAAATTTGGGTAATAAATACTCTAAAGTACAGATTGCAATTCCTCTAGGATTTGGTATTCGTAAAAAATTATCTAATCGTATAGATGTTTCATTTGAATTCTCGTATCGTTTCCTTCTTACAGATTATTTAGATGATGTAAGTCGTGATTATGTGGACTTAGGAGTTTTTGAAGATGACGAATTGGCAAAAGCATTTCATGATCGTTCTTTAGAAGGAGATAGACCTGAAAAATTAGCTGAAATGGCAGGTAATGGAGAACTTGTTAGGTTACTAAACCGGTATACTTATACAGGAGTTGATGGAAAAGTTTATAATACATTTGATGGTTTTGGAAGCGATCCTTATATAGACCCAAGTATTCGTGGAAATCGAAATGATAACGACGTTTATATGCTTACTGGATTTCATTTGATTTATATCATTCCTCCTCATGGAGTTCGTTGTCCTGTTCGTTTCAAATAAGAATGAATAAGATATAAGATAACCTCAGATAAAAAAGAATGTTTTTTCAAAAAGTGTACAAGATTCTATTCTTGTACGCTTTTTTTATGATTTTTGAGGTTTTTTTAGCAAATGGCTGTAAATTTGTCAATTCAAAAATAAAGCTCCTAAAAAAAGCATTTTAATTAATTAAGAAATAAAACTTACTAGTACAGATATTATGTTGGCTATAAATTATAAATCAATTTTTCTTGTATTATTTTTTACTTTATCATTCACTTTCTCTAAAGCTCAAGATTTAGAATTTGGTTTTGGTGTTGGTATGGCAAATTATACAGGGGATATTTCGCCTTCTTATAAACTCAAAAATGGTCGCCCAGCAGGAGAGTTTTTTGTTCGTCTTAATCCTAATCCAACTTTTTCTGTTCGATTGGGTGCGATGGCAGGAATAATAAGAGCTGACGAAACAGAATCAAAAGATACTTTTTATCAACAAAGAGCAGCTAAGTTTACAGGAACTATATACGAAGCTTCAGCAAGAATGGAATATAATTTTAGAGATTATAGAGCCATGAGTGAACTTAATCGTCTTTCTCCATACATTTTTTTAGGAGGGTCAGTGGCTCATATTTCTGTAAACAGTAATTATTTTGATAGTCAGCCTAGAGCATTAGAGATTTCTTTGCCTATTGGTGTAGGTATAAAATATATGTTGGCACATAATTATAATTTAGGCTTCGAATTTGGTGTTAGACCTACTTTTACAGATGCTATTGATGGAATGATGCAAGATGGTAGTGCAGATGAAATAAGTAGTGTGGGTAAGTTTCAAATGACAAATTTATTTACAAAAGATATGTATTACTATACAGGAATTTCACTCAGCTTTACGATTAATAGAGTGGTTTGTCCTACAGAATTTAGATAATGTTTTTGTCAAAAAGGATTATTTTGCAAACTAAAATTAGATGGGGGTATAACAAATTGTCGTTTTTTGTAGGGAAAAGGCTTGCCTTTTCCCTACGTAATACAAATTGACTAAGCGATAATTTGTTATGCACCCAATTAGACGCTAGATAATACTTTCTAAAAAAGGAAGTGTTATTTTTTTGATAAAATTATAAATGTAAAACTCTGAAATAGAGTAGGCAAAACTCAAAGGAAAGTAAAAAAAGTGAAATAAAACAGCTTTTGATTTGAATTTACTGAATAGGCTTGTTATTTTTGTCTTAAATCTTTTTCTATGTTTGTTTCTACTCCTTGTTCCTACTTTTATGAATTCTGTCAAAATCTTTGCTGGTTCTGCATCTCTTTATTTAGCCGAAAAAATTGCACACTCCTTTGGAAAACCACTAGGACAACACAATCTTCAAGTTTTTAGTGATGGAGAAATTTGTCCTAATTATAGTGAATCTATTCGTGGTGCAGATGTTTTCATTGTTCAATCTACTTTTCCCCCTGCTGATAACCTAATGGAGCTTTTGCTGATGATTGATGCTGCAAAGCGTGCTTCGGCTGGTTCGGTTACGGTAGTGATGCCTTATTTTGGGTATGCTCGTCAAGATAGAAAAGACAAACCTCGTGTGGCTATTGGTGCAAAACTGGTAGCCAATCTTATTTCTGCTGCTGGCGCAACTCGTATCATGACTTGTGATTTGCACGCAGGACAAATTCAAGGTTTTTTTGACATTCCTGTTGATCATCTCTATGCAACGGCTATTTTTATTCCTTATATTGAATCTTTAAAAATAGAAAATCTAGTTTTTGCTTCTCCTGATGTTGGTGGTGTAGCTAGAGCTAGAAGCTATGCAGCACAATTTCATGCTGATATGGTAGTTTGTGATAAACACCGAAAAAGAGCAAATGAAATAGCTTCTATGCAAGTAATTGGAGATGTAGAAGGTGCAAATGTAGTTATTGTAGATGATCTTATAGATACAGCAGGAACAATTTCAAAAGCTGCACAAGTATTACTTGATAACGGTGCCATTTCGGTGCGTGCCATTGCTACACACCCTGTTTTGTCTGGAAAAGCGTATGAAAATATCAATAATTCGCCTCTTTTGGAACTTGCTGTAATGGATACCATTCCATTGAAAGAAAAATTTGATAAAATAAAAGTATTATCTGTTGCCGAGCTTTTTGCAAAGGCTATCCGTAAAATTCACGATCAAGAATCTATTAGTACACTGTTTATCTAAAAATAAATTGATTCTTATGTAGGGCAAACGCACGAAATTTTTAATTCATCCATTTTTACAGTTTTTTTTACAGTTTTGTCCTGTATTTTACCCTTAGCAAGGTCAATTTTTTTCAAGAATTAACTCTTGCTAAGGTAAAAACGCTCTATTTTTTATTTTTTTGCTCTTAGCAATCGTCTTTATCGAAGATAAAAAGACGTTGATAATGGGGGAAAAATGAAAAATAAATTTCCTGCGTTTGCCCTAAATTAGAAGAAGGCTCTTTTATGCTAATTGGTAGTCCTTTGTTAGAAGTAAATAAAGAAATAAGTCAAAAAGCTATTGATGAAATTTTGGAAGAATTTGTTTTTTATGACAATGAATATATTCAAGATAATTATGTATATGGAATGAAACAACTTTGTGAAATAGCTACAAAAGCATTAAGCCCCAGCAATTCCCAATGTAACACGATTTTGATTTAAAATCGAAAGTT
>PFKD01000033.1 GCA_002784125.1 Flexibacter sp. CG_4_10_14_3_um_filter_32_15 | reverse complement strand
CAAATATTACGCTACTCTGTAGCTAAAATTCCTTGAGTAAATACAAAAAACTTTCTTTTTTGGTGCGATTAACCTAATTATAATCAATAATTCGTAATTACTCCAACATAATCAATAAATTGTAATCACAATTCATATTTCACAATTCGTAATTTTTAATTCGTAATTTTTAATTCGTAATTCACAACATATGCCAAATTTAGTAAACGTAGAATATCATCAAACAGGAAATAGCAAAAGCACCAATCATTTTGGAATGCGTGAGATGCAAGAACGTGCCTTTGACCACCGAGATGCAAAATATATGCTTCTCAAATCGCCTCCTGCATCTGGCAAATCAAGGGCGTTGATGTTTTTGGCATTGGACAAACTTATCAATCAAGGCATCAAAAAAGTAATTGTAGCCGTTCCAGAGCGTTCGATTGGTAGTTCGTTTGCAGCTACGGATTTAAAAAAGTTTGGTTTTTTTGCGAATTGGTCGCCCAAAGAAAAATATAATTTGTGTACAGCAGGAAGCGACGGCAGCAAAAGCAAAGTAAATTCGTTTCATAATTTTATGGAAGAGACGAACAAAGAACAGATTTTGATTTGTACACACGCTACTTTGCGTTTTGCTTGTGAGGGTTTAGATGAAAAAATATTTGATAATGTTTTACTTGCCATAGATGAATTTCATCACGTTTCTATTGCAGGAGATAGTAAATTAGGAGAGATTTTGAAAAATATAATGGATAAGTCAAAGGCGCATATTGTGGCAATGACTGGTTCTTATTTTAGGGGCGATAGCATTCCGATTTTGCTTCCAGAAGATGAGGCGAAATTTACGAAAGTTACCTATAATTATTACGAGCAGCTCAACGGTTATAATTATCTCAAAACGTTGGGAATTGGTTATCATTTCTATCAAGGCAAATATACCAATGCGATTATGGAAGTTTTGGACACCAATAAAAAGACTATTTTGCATATTCCGAGTGTCAATTCGGGCGAATCTACGAAAGACAAACGCAATGAAGTAGATTTTATCATTGATGCTATTGGCGATGTAGAAAGGCAAGACAGCGAAACAGGCGTACTGTATGTAAAACGAAAAACAGACGGCAAAATCTTAAAAATTGCTGATTTGGTAGAAGATACACAGAAAGAAAGGGATAAAATTCAGAATTACCTTAGAAATATAACTTCGGTAGATGATATTGATATTATTATCGCTTTAGGAATGGCAAAAGAAGGTTTTGATTGGCCCTATTGCGAACATGCTTTGACAGTTGGTTATAGAGGTTCTTTGACAGAAATTATTCAGATTATTGGTAGAGCGACACGAGATAGCGACAACAAAACGCACGCTCAATTTACCAATCTGATTGCACAACCCAACGCAGCCGACGATGAAGTAAAATTTTCTGTCAATAATATGCTAAAAGCCATTACAGCTTCTTTGTTGATGGAACAAGTTTTAGCACCAAATTGGAAATTTAAGGCGAAAGTTTTGGAAGACGACAAAGCAAAAGCAGGAGAAATAAAAATAAAAGGATTGAAAGAACCGAGTTCGCAGCGTGTAAAAGACATTGTAGAAGAAGACCTTACCGATTTGAAGGCAGCTATTTTTCAAGATTCGACGATGTTAAAGGCAATGCCAGATACGTCTGTTGATGCCGAAGTGATTAATAAAATTTTGATTCCGAAAGTAATTCGAATAAAATATCCAGATTTAGACGAGGCGCAAGTGGAAGAAGTAAGGCAGCATGTCGTGGTGGATTCGGTTGTCAAAAATGGCGAAATAAAAGAAGTTGGCGACAAGCGTTTTATACGTATGGCAGGTTCGTTTGTAGATATAGATGAAATGCACATAGATTTGATTGATAGAGTAAATCCATTTCAAGAAGCCTTTGAAGTCTTATCTAAATCGGTTTCTGCAAAAGTATTGAAGATAATTCAAGAAACCATTCAATCGACACGTATTCAGATGGATTTTGAAGAAGCAGCACTCCTTTGGCCCAAAATTCAAGAATTTATCAAAACTCACAAAAGAGAACCAAATATTAATTCTGTTATGCCACAAGAAAAAAGACTGGCTGAATGTATTATTTATTTGAAAGAACAAAAACGCAAAAAAGCTGCTGAGAATGAAGGTTGATTTTTCAAAAAATAGTGTATTTGTAGGAAAAAGGGATGCCTTTTCCTAAACATATTGTGTATTTAAACAAAATATAAACGACTAGGGTAGGAAAAAGGGATGCCTTTTCCCTACGCTGAATATTCATTTCGTAATTATTTTCTATGAAAACAAAAGAAGAAATTTTAAAAGAAATATTTGAGAATGACCCTCTTGGTTTGCTAGACATCAAATCTCAAAAGTCTGCTGCTCGTACTGCTGGTGAACGTTTGGCAGCTTCTTTTGATGAAGTAAATTTATTTTTTGAAAAGAACAACCGAGAACCCAAACCCAATCCAAGTAATATTTCTGAATATCAATTATACTCAAGATTGAAAGGAATAAGGGAAAATGAGGAAAAAAAACAAGATTTAGCACCTCAAGACAAATACGGTTTATTAACTACTAAAAAGAAAGAAATAAAATCGTTAGATGATATTTTGAATGATGATACTTTTGATATTTTAGGAAATGATTCGGAAGGATTATTTACCTTCAATCACACGCCTACGGATGCAGAAAGAGCCAAGGTTGATTTTGTAGCAAGACGAAAAAAATGTAAAGATTTTGATAAATACGAGCTGATGTTTAAGCAAGTTCAAGCTGACTTGGCGAGTGGAAAACGGAAACTAGTTGAGTTTAGTTATGAGAGTTTGAGTAAAGGAAATTTTTATATTCACAATGGTATTTTGTTGTTTTTGAAAGATGTAAATTTTGACAAAACCATAAAGACGTTTAAAAGTGGTATGCGTAATCGTGATGATGGTAGAACGGTTACTATTTTTGAGAATGGAACAGAATCGAATATGATGTTTCAATCCTTATACAAAGCCTTACAGAGCAATGGGCAAATGGTTACTCAAAGTTCTGAGCAAGTCAATGAAGAGTTTATTGTGAATTTTAATGACATAACAGAAATAACAGAAGACGACAAAGAAAGAGGTTATATCTATATCTTGAAATCATTAAGCCAAAACGAAGAAATTACATCAATAAAAAATTTGTATAAAATTGGTTATTCTTCTACAAGTGTTGAAGAAAGAATCAAAAATGCCGAAAATGAAGCTACCTATTTGATGGCTGCTGTCAAACTTGAATCTTCTTGGCTCTGTTATAACATGAATCCACAAAAGTTTGAAAAATTAATTCATCAGTTTTTTGGGAATTCTTGTTTAGATATTGAAATTAATGATAGCAAAGGGATTCCACACAGACCAAGAGAATGGTTTATTGCACCTCTTAAAATAATAGAGGAAGCAATATCAATGATTATTGACGGAAGAGTTGTAAATTATAGGTATGATAAAGAAAATGAAATTATTATTAAAAGATAAAATTGTCAGTACACCTTCATAGGTGTCAGACAATTAAAACATTCAACCAAATTATCTGACACTTGTGAAAGTATCTGACAATTAAAACCTAAAAAAAGGCTTGAAAACTAAATTTCAAGCCTTTTTTGATTTGTCTTTTTTTATTTTTTCACTGTCTTCATTTCCTTTGGTAATTTGACATGTTTTTCAATAAATGCTTGAATATCTTCAATGGTATGTTCGTCTGTAAACTGCACAGGTTTTTTGAAAGTAACTTGTAAATCTGTACCTCGTTTTTTCAAAAAGAAGCCTTTTTTATCAAAGGCTCTTCTAAAGCCATTGATATAAACAGGCACTACAATCGGCTTGAGTTCGTGAATCAAATGTGCAGAACCTTTACGGACTGGTGCAAATGCTTTTGTTGTTCCTTGTGGAAAAGTTACGACCCACCCTTCTGCTAAGGCTTGTTTTATTTTGTTGGGTGCTGATGTATCTGCACCTCGTTGTACTTCTTCTCCTTTTGCTCTCCAACTTCTTTTTATGGTAACAGCACCTGTATAAGCGAATAATCTAGGCAGCCAACCACCATCTTTCATCGTTTCTTCGGCTGCGACATAAAACATTTTTGTACGTGGATTGAGCAAATAAACAGGGAAGTTAATATTTTTAAATTTCCATTTTACACTACAAAAAATGTGGTACATGACCATTACATCAGCAAAATAAGTTTGATGATTGGAAATAAACATGACTCCTTTATTGGGAAGATTCATCAAATGTTCTGCGCCTTCTACTTTTGTATTATTCAGAATATTAAAACGTGGATAGGTAGCTGCACCCAAAACGCCAACAAGCATTCTTTTCAAAAACAGAAAATTTCCAAAAGGGTCTTTTCGGATAAGTTTAATGTCCTTTACTTGATTTAGCCAAGACATTTCGGGTTTGTCGGAACGTCGTTTGTTTGTTCGTCTGAATTTTTTGGGCGACTGAATTTTATTTTTTTCTTTTGTGCTAGGTGTGTTTGTGTCCATTATTTTATTAATCAAAAATGATAGAATTTGATAGTTATGAATAGTGTGTTGTTTGTTTTTTATACTAAACGAGTAGTAATACGCTTAGGTTTGGTTCTGAAAAGTTAAAGAAATATTTTGAGAGTAAGTAATTTTATTTTTATTTTTCCATAACGTTGGGTTTGCAAACACTTCTCGTTCAAGCATTTTGCTTGGACACTCTTTTTAGCTTCGCTGACTTTCAGTTCGTCAGCATATGCTGACAGAATAGATAGACACAAGATAAAATCTTGCGCCAGTAAAAGGGAAGTTCAATATTTATATTGGTATCATTTTCTATAAAAAAACTCTTTCTTATTTCGTTTCTAAAAATAGAATAAAATAAAAAAGAGTTTAGAAGTTTTTTTATAACATAGAAGTAGATTTAATAAAAATCTATCTCTTTTATAAATTATTCTCCTGCGTTTTCTGTTGTTTCTTCCGTAGATGCTTCTGGAGCTTCTTCACTTGCTTCAGCAGCAGGTTCGTTGGCTTTAGCAGCTTCTTCTTGTTTCTTACGAATAGCTTCAGTACGAGCTTCTTTTACTTTAGCTTCAGCAGTCATACGGTCTTTAGCAGCCTGTTGCTTATCGCTAGAAAGTTTAGAAATACGGCTTTCAATTTTTTGGTCTTTAGCTTCTCTCCAAGCTGCCATCTTTTCGTCAGCAGCTTCTTGAGTAATTGCTCCTTTGTTTACACCTAATTGAAGGTGCTTACGGAACATTAAGCCTTTATAGTGTAACATTCTTCTTACAGTTTCAGAAGGCTGCGCTCCTACCATAAGCCATTTCATAGCTTTTTCGTCATCAATGACGATAGTAGCAGGTACAGTCTGCGGATTGTAAGTCCCAATTTTTTCGATGAATTTACCATCACGTGGCGCTCGGGAGTCAGCTATAACGATTTCGAATCGTGCAGCTTTTTTGCGCCCTCTTCTTGCAAGTCTTATGCGAGTTGCCATAACTTATACAAAGTTTGAGAGGTCTGAAATAAAATATTCTCTATAATAAAATAAAATAGAGCTTGTCGTTCTTTAATAGAAAAACAAGACTGCAAAGGTAGAGTTTTATTTTAAGAATTACAATATTTATTTGAGTAAAAATAGGACAACTACACAGGCAGCAAATATAATTTTTATTTTGTAGTTGTATTTCCCATTTTCTCGCCCCTAGTATTTAAGTTGTAGAATTTAATTAGGGTTTAAATATCTGATTATCAAAAATTTAATCCTTTCACTCATTGCAAAAGGTATCCCAAATTAAACCCACGAATTTATTCGTGGGAAAAAGCGAATTGGCACTTGGTAACCGTTTTAACGGTTTTTTATAGCACAAAACGGTTAAAACCGTTGCAAAACGTATTCTTTTTCTTGCCCTACAACTAAAGTTGTGGGTTAAATGGAATACCCTTTTGCAAAACAAAAAACTTGTAAAACATTGAAAATAAATAATTTACAAGAGAATTCTACCGTTGCTGGTGTTTCACCAACGACATTATACATTTAAGAAATTCTACTCCAGTTAATTGTTTGTTCTTTTTGGATATTTTCTAATGTAATTACTAAAGGCAGGTTTTCTTCTTTTTCTAATTTTGGGTCGTCTTTTAGTATTTCTTGTGCTACATCTCTCGCTACTTTCAAAATTTCGCCATCTCGTGCAAGGTCTGCGATGCGTAAATCTACTGCACCACTTTGTTGTGTTCCTGCAATATCGCCAGCACCACGCAATTTCAAATCTTCATCGGCAATCTCAAAACCATTTACGGTTCTGACCATTACTTCAAGTCGCTTTTTGCCTTCTTTGCTGAGTTTATATCCACTCATCAAAATACAATACGACTGCTCACTTCCACGCCCAACACGCCCACGAAGTTGATGAAGTTGTGAAAGCCCAAAACGTTCGGCATTTTCGATAATCATAACAGAAGCATTCGGAACATTTACTCCAACTTCAATTACCGTTGTGGCAACCAAAATCTTAGTTTCTCCTTTCGAAAAGCGTTGCATCTCAAAATCCTTGTCTTTGGGTTTCATTTTTCCATGTACAATACTGACAGGAACATTCGGAAAAGCTCTTCTGATACTCTCATAGCCATCTTCCAAATTTTTATAATCTAACGTTTCTGATTCTTCAATTAATGGATAAACTAAATAAATTTGTCTTCCCAAATCAATCTGACTTTGCATAAAACCAAAAACTCGCAAACGATGGGCATCAAATTTATGAACTGTTTTGATAGGTTTTCGCCCTGCTGGAAGTTCATCAATTATCGAAACATCCAAATCTCCGTATAAAGTCATGGCTAATGTTCTAGGAATTGGCGTTGCTGTCATAACCAACACATGAGGAAAGAAACCTTCATTTTTTTGCCATAATTTTGCTCGTTGCGCCACTCCAAAACGGTGCTGCTCATCAATTACACAAATTCCTAATTTTTGAAATTGAACTCTATCTTCTAAAAGTGCATGTGTTCCGACAATAATATGAATTTTTCCTTCTTTCAAATCTTCTAACATTTCACGCCTTGCCTTTGTGCGTGTTGAGCCTGTCAGAATATCAATTCGAAGTCCCAAAGCATCACAAAATCCTTTCAGACCTTCATAATGTTGTTGCGCCAAAATTTCGGTTGGTGCCATTAAACAGCTTTGCGCCTCATAATCAATTCCCATAAGCATAATCAGAAAAGAAACAATCGTTTTTCCACTTCCTACATCGCCTTGTAGAAGTCGGTTCATTTGGCTTCCCGATTGTACATCTTGATTAATTTCTTTGATAACTCGTTTTTGTGCGCCAGTAAGTTCAAAAGGCAAATGTTCTTTATAAAATTGGGCTAAAGTGGGTGTTTTTTCAAAAATTAAACCTTGATTTTTATCCGTTCTGACCAGTTTTAATTGTAAAAGTTGAAGCTGAATAAAAAATAATTCTTCAAATTTTAGTCGTTTTCTAGCCATTTCTAACCATTCTGCATCTTTAGGAAAATGAATATGAACAATGGCTCTTCTTCTATCTAATAATTCTTGTTTTTCTATGACGAAAGTAGGCAAAGTTTCTTCAATTTCTTTATGAACTTGACGAATAAGCGTTTGCATGAGGTTCGAAATTCCTCTGCTATCCATTCCTTTTGCCTTCATTTTTTCGGTTGTATGATAAACAGGCTGAAAATAACTTTTTTCTTTTGCTAATGGAATATGCAAATCAATTTCTGGGTGTGCGATACTAAAATTTTTGCCGTACATATTCGGACGACCATAAACGATATATTCTTGTCCGTCTTTTAGTTTTTTGGCTACCCAACCAGCACCACGAAACCAAACCAGTTTTACTTCGCCTGATGAATCTTCTAAAATGGCTTCCAGACGTTTCTTTTTTCCTTCTCCCCAAATATTTATATTTCGTAGTCTTCCTTTGAGTTGAACGGCTGTGTCTTCTTCTGAAATAAGTCCAATTTTTTGAAATTGTGTACGGTCTTCGTAACGAAAAGGCAAGTGCATCAGCAAATCGCCAAAAGTACGAATATTGAGTTCTTTTTGTAAAACTTCGGCACGCAGACCACCTACACCTTTCAGAAATTCTATTTTTGTATCAAAAACGGTTTTTTGATTTGTTTTTTTAGAATTTTGAGTTGTAGTATTTTGAGATTCTTGATTAGAATCTGTTACATTATTTTGTATGTTATTTTTGGCAGATTGTTCCAATACTTTATAAAAGATAGTGCTTTACAAAAATAGCAAATTAAACTAGAAAAACAATCTTTGTTGCTAATTTTGTTAGACTGTATTAAATGTAGCTTACGCTTCAGCGTGAGAAAAATGTACCTTATACGTTAGTCTAAGAAGCAAAAAAAGAGATTTTCAAAAGCCAGTTCTTAAAAATAGTGATAAGATTATTATCTAAGATTATTCGTAACCTAATTATCTACTTTCAGAGTTTAAAGAAAATAGAATCCATTACATCATAATACAGAGTAATAAAAAAACAGTATATATTTTATACAAATGGTACTCTAGTTTGGAAATTCTTTATTAATTTTGATTAGTTGTGTAGTAAAATTAGCTGTTTTTCCAAATGTATTCGTTGCTTTTTGACTTGATAAATCAAGCCTCTACATCATTTGAAAATTGAATATCAATTAGTTTTTTGTTTTAAAATAGTAGTTTGTTTAGTTTTTTATTGTTAGTAAATAATCAAAAAAAAGAAATAAAATAAAATAGAAAAGTGAATGAGAATAAAATTCATGAAAAACAATTTAATTATTTATTCACCATTCACCATTTATAACTCACCATTCAAATAAATTATGCTTCGTTTTATCGATTATGTATTTTTTCTTACTACTTACAAAGAAGCTGGTTCTATCAACCGAGTTGAAGATATTAGCTATGTAATTCAAGGTTATTTAATGGCAATGCAAGACGAAAAGTTGAACGAATTTATGTTTAATTTTAGTTCTTTTATGTGTGCAAAACTAGGTATTGGCGATAGAATAGAATGGAGTAAAGTAATTCGTTTTAATGCTCATTCTGATGCTCATTCTTTGGAGCTTTTCGAAACTTTTTTTAGAGATTATGTAGATAGTATTTAAGAAAATAAAAAATATATCAAAAATAGACAGTAGTATTACCTAAAAATAAGACAAATAATTGTGAACGAATGCTATTGGCAACTCTTGAGATACAATAGTTTGAAAGCCATTTTTCCAACAGAAACAAAATATCACTTATTTTTAAAGGATAAAAAAACAGCCAAAAAAGTCCTAATCCTGAAAAGAGTTAGGACTTTTTTGTATTTTAGAGATTCAATACTCTATCACTTTATAATGCCTAATTCTTTTGTTAAAATACCATCTTCGTCTTCATTTTATAATTTGGCTTTCTAGTCTTGTACCTTTGGTAGTCAATCAAATAGATTTGTCAGCTACTGAAATTGTTTTTTACAGAACTTCAATGGCTGTTGTTTTTTTGGCTATTTGGCTTTTGGCTATCAAAAAATTCAAATGGACAGGAAAGAAAACTTATTTTTTGATGGGAACAGGGATTTTGACGTTTGCTTATTGGACATTAATTGTTCTTTCGGCAAAACTAGCCAATGAAGCTGTTTGTCTGATTGGACTGGCCACAATTCCTCTTTTTGTAAGTATTTTACGCCCCATTTTAGGAAAAGGTGCATTATCGGTAGGGGAAATTATTACAGGATTGAATGCCATTTTCGGAATTTATATTATTTATAGCTCTGATTTTGATTATGGATTAGGTTTTTTGTTGGCACTTTGTGCTGCTTTTTTTGGTGCTTTGGTAACAATTTTTAATGCTGCTTTGGTAAAAGAAACTGATTCTTTGGTGATTACATTTTATCAAATGTTGGGAGCTAGTCTTACGGCTTTTGCAGTATTGCTTTTTTCTACGTTTTATGGAGGAGTCGTAGCCGAATTTATTCCTGTAAAATGGAGTATGAATTGGACTGATTTTGCGCTTATTTTCAGTTTGGCATTGGGAGTTTCGGTGTATGCGTACAGCGAATCAGTACGATTAATGAAGTATTTAAACCCTTTTACGGTAGCGATGGTAGGAAATTTAGTTCCTCTTTATGGCATTTTGAGCGTAATTATTTTATCGTATTTCATAGCGTCAGTAGAAGTAGCAGAAATGGATTTTTATTTTTATGCAGGTGGCGTTATTTTGGTTTCTGCTGTTGTGGCTCGTCCTTTAGTGATTTGGTATTTTGAAGTGTATGAACAGAGAAATAAAAATGATAAGGATTCTTCTCAAAACCCTACTAAAAAGAAATGAAAAAATATTTGTTAATGTTTCTCTATCTAAATTTATCTTCCTCTGTATTTGGACAAACTGATACAATCTTTCAAAAGAGAGATATTATTCAAAGAGTAAACTCTAACTTTGGAAGAATTGATACAACTTATAAATTATTAGATTCAACTCAAACAATAATTTCAAAGAAAGATACCTCAAAGCTACAAGTACGAAGGTTTTATAGCAATGACGTTTTACGTTCTGAGGTTGATTTTTATGGAGATAGTTTGCACGGAAATAATCTATATTATCACGATAATGGAAAGTTAGCCATCAAAAAAAGATACTTGAATGATAAACTTGTAGGAGAAGTTAAGAAATATGATTCTCTTGGAAATCAGATTCTTCCAGCTTTTATTCCTCAAAAAAGAGTTTATAATGTGTGGAATCAGACTGAACTAAAAGTTTATTTGTGATGTATGAGCAAACTGATAAAATGCAAATTAGAGCTTTAGATTTTAGAGGTTGGTTACTTGATGGAAAAATATGTGAAAGTAATACAGGAAAATTAATATTTAAAATTAGAGATGAAACGATTGTGCTAAGAAAAAATGGAGTAGAATTACATCAAGGAAAAAAAATATGGATGTAAAATAGAATAGAAACCACACAATTTGACACAAACTATAAGTACACAAAAGGTAAAAAAGGGTATTGGAATGTATCCATACAAAAAGAAAAAGTTAGTCATCCTATTAGCCTTGGAGATTTAGTAGTAAATAGACAACAACTCCAATGCCAAGACACAGGCACAAATCCAGTAAAAATAATACAAGATGATGCTAAATTTTTGTTCTTAAAAGAAATTGATAATATTCATTTTTTTGAATATGATTTAGATGAAAATGGCGAAAAAGAACTTTATATTTTTTCTTATGCTAGTTGTGAAAGTTATCTGAAAATTTATAAAGTTGTACGTTAGTTTATTCTAAAAACAATCATTATCAGAGTTATTTTGGATTACAAAAACTACTAACAATGTTTTGATTGAAGCTTATCACGGTTAATTTAGTAATGTTCATTTTTCCATAGGGTTGGGTTTGCAAATCCAACCCTATGGAAAAATAAGAACGATTTACTTTTTTACAACTTGTTGATAATCAATATTGTAAAAAACCGTGATAACCTTTATTATTTATAAACTACTAATTCTCTCCAAAGTATAATCAATCAAATTATTGACTTCTTCTTGTGGGTTTTCTGAAAACTCATGCGTAATTCGATTGGCAAGAATGGCATTGAGAGAAAGCATTTTGTGTCCTAAAAGTCTTCCCATGGCGTAATATCCAGCCGTTTCCATTTCCATATTGGTAAGTGGAAAATCTTTAATTTTATTTCTGATTTTATCTAAATACTTATCTGTTTTGGGTTTTAATCTCACTTCTCGCCCTTGTGGAGCATAAAAACCAGGGCAAGTAAGTGTATTTCCTTTTATCATTTGTATAGAATTACTAGCATCATCTTTTGTAAAATGATTTATCAAACTTTCATTTGCTGAAACGATATAGGGATTAAAATCTACTTGTGCATTTTCTTTGATTTGCCTAGAAATTTCTTGCTCTTTTTGGCTTTGTTCTAATCTATAAAATTGCATCAAAGTATCCATTCCAACAGCATTTTGAGAAGCCAAAAGTGTTCCTACTGGAATGCTTTCTTGCAAAGAACCCGAGGTTCCGACTCTAATAATGGTAAGCGAAGTTAGTTTTTCCTTGATTTTTCTGCTTTCAAAATCTACATTGACAAGCGCATCTAATTCTGTCATCAAAACCTCTACATTGTCCGTTCCCATTCCTGTCGAAATTACAGAAATACGTTTTCCTTTATACGTTCCTGTATGCGTAACGAATTCTCTTTTATGAATTTTGACTTCGATAGAATCAAAAAACTGACTTACAAAAGGCACACGTTCGGGGTCGCCAACCGTAATAATTGTGTCTGCTAATTGATGAGATTGCAAATTGAGATGATAAATAGAATTATCAGGGTTGATGATGAGTTCGGAAGCTGGAATCATGGTTTTGAATTTAGTTATAAAAAGTAAAATTACTAATTTATAGATAAACGAAAAAAATAGGTTAATCGCACCAAAAAATGAGGGTTTTTACGTTTATTCAAGGAAATTTAGCTACAGAGTAGCGTAATATTGGTAGAAATATAATTTCTTACCTATAAAAAAGCTGCGTAGCTGTGTAATATTGAAGTTTTGACCTACTAAAAATAACAATATTACGCAGCTACGCAGCTTGAAATTTCTATCGTGTATGTTTTTCTACAAACATTTCGCAGCTACGCAGCTAAAAATCAAAAAATGTCCAAATTAGATGCGATTAAGTAAATGGACACCTGCCAAAGCAGCGAAGCTAATTTAAAATGGATAATTACATAAAACATTGATTATCAAGTTATTACATTAAAAAATAAGATGCATTAATTTTGTACGATTACTTAACCTAATAAAAAAAGCCTTTTCATTTTCAGAAAAGGCTTTAAAATTATTTTGAATATTTTTTGAGTTCTATTCTTTTTTCGGAACAAAAGATTGAATAAGTTTGATAATTGTGTTTTCTGCTGTCAAATCTACATAAAACATATTTTCTTTTTTCTTCTCTTCTTCTTTTTTGGGAGTTTTGAGAAGGGAGTTTTTAGCAACGGCTTTTGCACATGGATTATCCGAAAAGACAATATCTAAAGTATCTTTTTTGGTTTTCATTCGCATGGCATATTTGGGCATCATCATACATTTTTTTTCGACATCAGAAATATAATTTGTGGTGTCTAAAAGTGCAGTTTTGAGGCTGTCTGATTGTTCTGAGGAGATAGAAATTTTTTCGAATACTTCATAATCACACAGATAAGTTTTGCTAGAGTCTTGTTCTGTTGGATTAATAGGCGTATTTTTTATCAAGAAAAGTTCTATTTTTTCTGAGTCTTTAATGATTTTTTGCATGGCTTGTAATTCTTTTTCTTTACAACTACTCAAAACAAATAAAGATAATCCGAAAGTAAAAATGGCTATATAAAAAAACGTTTTTTGAGTAAAATTCATAAGGGCTAGATTTAATTTGGGGTGATTATCTTTTTGTAATTTTGGTATAATAAACTGGATTTTGAGTAGTACAATTTCTACAACCACTACCTGTTTTATTGAGTGTATTAGTTTGAGATTTTTTTAAAATAGTATTCCAAGAAGGCTCTTGTGTTTTGAGGTAACTAATTTCTTCATGAAAAGCCTGTAAAAAACTAAGCGTAAAGAATCCACCATTGACACTATTCGACCAAGAAACCTGTCCTGCTTGAGAAGAAGTAACAATTATATTTCCTTTTGTAGCCAAAAATAATTTTTGTAATTTTTCGATATGAGGAGTTTGGTACGAACGCCCAGCCAAAAAGCTCGTTTCTGTCATTTTATTGATTCCAATATCAGAATTACAACAATCTGTAATGACAATATTCAAACGTGCGCCTTTTTTATCCAACAGATTATAAACTGACGAAACTGAAATTGTTGTTTCTGCTGAAAGTTTGGTATAAGGAGAGGCACGAATATCCATTTGAGGATAGGCATCGGTTTGGTCAGACCAACGAAAACCGTGTCCACTATAATAAAAAACGACAATATCATTACTCCCTGGATTAAGTCCATTCAAAACTCGCATGGCATTGTCTTTCGTAAAACTACTTCCTTTGACTTCATATTTTCTAAAATCAACTTTCAAGGCTGCTGCAATATCTTCAAATTCTTTGGTCATGTTTCGGCTGTCCGTTTCACAACTTGCCCCAATATCTCCAATACTACTATTGACAAGCATTACCAAGTGCATTTTTGAAGTTCCATAATTTGCCTCTTGATTTTGTTGTTGAGTTGTATTGTTGTCATAATGTTCTTGTGCGACATGGCTATCTAGCTCATTATCACGCATATTTTGAAAAGCAATATACTCATCATCATCGGTGCTAAAAAACTCATTGAGATACGCATCTGTTAGCTCTGAAACTTTTAATTCTTTATATGAATCTACTCGTTTTAGAGATTCTTCACTAAAATTAGGGTCATCGGTTACAAAGGGTTTTCTATCCTCTGTTGTTTCGTCCCAAACCCATACAAAATGGTCTGGATTATAGGTTTGCGCTCTACTTGTTCGGGTAATAAATTGAGGATTTTCGCCCTGCATGACAAAGTAATTATAGCCATCTTCTTGTCCAGAAACAGAAGTATAATCTATATTTACAACATTATAAACATTGTTATACGTGTAGGCAACACGCATATAAGCATCTTCTTCATTAAAATAAACTAAAAAGCCTTTGTAGGTAACTCTGTCTGCTGAAAATTTAATTTCATATAAGGATTGAGAAAAAACAGGAACTGAGAGTGTATAAAAAAAAGCAAATAAAAATGAAAATAAGAATATCCTCCAAATATAGGAAGTTTTGAGTATTTTTTTATGAATTTTCATAGGTAAAATATAGGTAAGTAAAGAAATAAGTTTTTAAAAGTGCATAAATGCACAAGTTCAAAAAGAAAGCCAAAATATTTAACTTTCATTTTTTATTGAAAGTAATGAAACAGTAGAATTTATAGCATACGTTCTGATAATTACAAAACCAAAAAAGACATCTCTACAAAAAATAATCGAATTACTTTTTATAAAAATGTCTTGTACTAAATAAACGGGTGCATCTCAAAATGTCGCATGACAAAAAATAAAAACAGGGTTAAAACCCTGTTCAATTAAAAACTACTCTGAATTATAAATTGGACAGGGTTTT
>PFKD01000194.1:6480-21279 GCA_002784125.1 Flexibacter sp. CG_4_10_14_3_um_filter_32_15 | reverse complement strand
TAAAACAGGTATAGGATTTTTGATCAATATGCAGTATTCTCGTCCACGATTAGGGTTTTCTGTTTCTGCAAAGCGCATCGATAATTTAGATTTTCGTTCGGAAAGAACAGCCATTGATAATGTTTATTATATCAATTTTGTTCCTGCTAATACCAAACAACATACTTACAGATTACTTACACTTTATCCGTATGCCGTTCAGATGTTAGGAGAATGGGGTTTTCAGTCCGAACTTATTTATTCGTTAAAAAGAGGTTCAAAATTAGGAGGAAAATATGGAACAAGTATTTCAATAAATTATGCCACAGCTAGAAATTTGGATAAAGTAGAAGTTGCTACCGATGAAGGTTATACAGCTGAATTTTTTGCTATAGGCGACAGAACCTATTATCAAGATTTTAATATAGAAATCAATAGAAAATTATCTAAAAAATGGAAAGCTATTTTTACTTATGTTTATTTAGAATATGACAAAGACCAAATTGAAGGAAGAACAGGTTTTGGACTCGTAAAATCGCATACTGTTGTGGCAGATGTTCAATATAAGCATAGTTCAAAGTTAGCTTTCCGTTCTGAAGTTCAACATTTAGCTACCGAACAAGATTTTGGAAACTGGTTGTATGGACTTTTGGAAACTACTATTAATTCAAATTTTTCGTTCTATTTATCTAATGAAATGAATTATGTAGGAACAGGTGCAAACAAACCCAAAACAACACATTATTATGATTTTGGAGCAAGTTATGTAAAAGGATCTTCTCGTTTTGGACTTAGTTATGGAAGACAGCGTGCAGGTCTTTTGTGTGTAGGTGGAATTTGTCGAATTGTTCCTGCTTCAAGTGGTCTTAGTTTTTCTTTGACAAGTACATTCTAAATTATTTATTCAGAATCTAATTTTAGTATTCCTCAAAATTATAATTAAATTCATAATAGTGGGAAATATTTTCTATACAAAAAAATAAAAAATGAGAGTTGTTGGTTTTAGTTTTATCAAAAATGCTGTTGCTTTAGACTATCCAATTGTAGAAGCGATGGAATCTATTTTACCTCTTTGTGATGAGTTTGTGATTATGGTAGGCAATTCTGATGATGAAACACTTACTTTGATTGAAAATTTAGCTAAGAAGACAAATAAAATAAAAATTTATCATAGTATTTGGGACGATTCATTGCGAAAAGGAGGGAGAGTTTTGGCAGCCGAAACAGATAAAGCTTATGCCAAAATTTTAGAAAATGATAAAATAAATGGCACAAAAACAGACTGGGCCGTTTATATCCAAGGTGATGAAACAATTCACGAAAAATATCTTTCTACTATCAAAGAAGAAATGGAAAAATATAAAAATGATGAAAAGGTAGATGGACTTTTACTCAATTATTTGCATTTTTATGGTTCTTATGATTATGTAGGCGATTCAAGAAAATGGTATCGTAGAGAAATTAGGGTGGTAAAAGTAAGGGAGAATATTTTTTCATTTAGAGATGCACAAGGATTTAGAAAAAAACCGAATACGATTCTGAAAGTAAAACATATAGATGCTTATGTGTATCATTATGGTTGGGTGCGTCCTCCTCAAAAACAGCTTGCCAAACAGAAAGCATTCAATAGTCTTTATAAGGATAAAGAATGGGTAGATAATAAATTTGGAGCAATGCAAACCTTTGATTATTCTGGTATAGATTCACTCAAAAAATTTGAAGGTACACACCCAAAAGTAATTCAAGAAAGAATTAAACGTATGAATTGGACATTTGAACACGATATTTCAAAGAAAAATTATACACCTCGGGTGCGTTTTCTCACTTGGGTTGAAAAACTAACAGGCTGGAGAATTGGAGAATATAGAAATTATAAACGAATTTAGAGAAATAAATTTAGAAGTCAGAATTTAGAAGTCAGAAGTAAATCAAAAATAAATTTAGAATAAAAAATACTGGAACTTATTGGTAAATGATTGATATGATTTTTTAGGATGAATGAAGATATGAAATTAGACTTTACAGAAATATTTGTATTTTTGTTTTATCGTAATAATTACGAAAGAAATTTAATTATTCCACACAACAACATAAAGCAATTTTTATATGCAAAATGCCATTTTTTCTATTCCTTTTCCAAAAAACGAACCTGTCTTAGAATACCGTGTAGGTTCGCCAGAACGTGAAGCTCTCAAAAAAGCAATCAAAGAATTGCGTAGTCAAGAATTAGATATTCCAATGGTAATTGGTGGACAAGAAGTACGTACAGAAGAAAAAATGCGTCTTTCTCCTCCTCATGACCACAAACATACACTAGGACATTTTCATTATGGCGATAAAGGTCATGTCCAGCAAGCCATTCGTGCAGCTTTAGCAGCAAAAGAGGCTTGGGAAGAATTGCCTTGGACAAATCGTGCTACTATTTTCTTGAAAGCAGCCGACCTTTTGGCAGGAGAATATCGTGCTAAAATCAATGCAGCAACCGTTTTGGGGCAGTCTAAAAATGCCTATCAAGCAGAAATTGATGCAGCTTGTGAGTTTATCGACTTCTTGCGTTTCAATGCCTATTTTATGCAGGAGATTTATGAAAAACAACCTGTTTCTTCAAACGGAATTTGGAATAAATTAGAATATCGTCCTTTAGAAGGGTTTGTTTTTGCACTTACGCCATTCAATTTTACAGCTATTGCAGGAAACCTTCCAGCTTCGGCTGCGCTTATGGGAAATGTTATCGTTTGGAAACCAGCATTCACTCAGATTTATTCGGCTCATGTAATTATGGAGGTCTTCGAAAAAGCAGGAATGCCAGCAGGAGTAATCAATCTTATTTTTACAGATGGACCTGAAACAGGTGATGTAATTTTCAAGCATAAAGATTTTGCAGGGATTCATTTTACAGGAAGTACAGGTGTTTTCCAAAATATTTGGAAAACAATCGGAGAAAATATCCAAAACTATAAGAGTTATCCAAGAATTGTGGGCGAAACAGGTGGAAAAGATTTTGTAGTTGCTCACCATACTGCTAATGCTGCTCAAGTTGCTACTGCGCTAGTTCGTGGTGCTTTTGAGTTCCAAGGACAAAAATGTTCGGCCGCTTCAAGAGCTTATATTCCTCAAAATATTTGGAAAGAAGTAAAAGAAAGAATGACAGACATGCTTTCTGAAATCAAAATGGGTTCTCCAGAAGAATATGGTAACTTTATTAATGCTGTTATTGATGAAAAATCATTTGATAAAATTGCAAAATATATAGACAACGCCAAAAAAGACAAAAATGTCAAAGTTATTGCAGGTGGAAATTACGACAAATCAAAAGGTTATTTCATTGAACCTACTATTTTGAAGGTAGAAGACCCAAAATATGTAACAATGTGTGAAGAGATTTTTGGTCCTGTTTTGACAATTTATGTTTATCCTGAAAACGATTTTGAGGATATTCTTATGCTTACAGACCAAACTTCGCCGTATGCTTTGACGGGTTCTATCTTTGCAAACGACAGAACTGCCGTAGAATTAGCTACAAAAATGCTCAAAAATGCAGCAGGTAATTTCTACATTAATGACAAACCAACTGGTGCAGTTGTAGGTCAGCAGCCTTTTGGTGGTGCAAGAGCATCAGGAACAAACGACAAAGCAGGTTCGTATTTGAATCTTTTGCGTTGGGTAAGTCCTCGTACAATCAAAGAAACCTTCAATGCTCCAACAAGTTATGAATATCCATTTTTGGAATTAGAACCAAAAGAGAAAAAGGAATCAAACGGACAGGCTAAAAAGGATAAAAAAGAGAAAGTGAAGAAGTAAGTTTTTATTTTTTCCATAGGTTTGCAAACCCTACGCTATGGAAAAAATAAAAATATTGATTTAATATTTCAACATGAGTGACATTTAAAAAAAGGTAAATCTTTGCCAAATTTTATTCTGTATAAATGGCTTTTTTCCATAAAGTAGGGTTTGCAAACCCTACTTTATGGAAAAAAACAAACTATTATTTTGTCAAAAATTGGTCAATTTGCAGAATTTGAAAAATGTCACTCATATTGATATTTACAATAAAATTAATAACAATATGCAAAACTATCTAGCTTTATGGTATCATTTAGTTTGGAGTACTAAAAATAGAGAATTGTTGATTGATAAATCTTGAAAATGGGAGCTTTTTGTTCGTATGAAAACTTTTTGTAAAGAAAAAGAATATCATTTGGATTTTGTAAATGGAGTTGAAGATCATGTTCATTTATTAATTTCTCCAAAACCAAAATTCTCTTTAAGTGATATAGTCAGAGATATAAAACGAGATAGTTATTATTGGGTAGTAGATAATAAAAAAAGTGAAGAAGTTTTTAGTTGGCAAGATGGATATGGAGCTTTGACAGTTAGTCCTTCACAAGTAAAAACAGTAAGAAATTACATTAGAAAACAAGAAGAACATCATCAACTACATACTTATGATAGAGAAATTAAAGGATTTCAATTAGCTATTGAAGAAAATAAATAGATATTATCATGGTCATTCAGAGATGTAATAATTAGTTAGTTTGTAGAAAAGCAAAAGTCTTATTTTTCCATAGCGACAGGTTTGCAAACCTGTCGCTATGGAAAAATGAACATTACCAAATTAACTCTAATAATGTTTATTATTATTCAATTAAAACTCAAACTAAATAAGAAATAAACTATACACAAATTTTTGATATAAAATAATTATAATTAAAGTAATAAATGAATTTAGTAACCTTTCAAAAAAGAATGAGTAAAAACTTATTATTCCTCATTTCTGTATTTTTTTTATTTAATGGCTTGATTTCTTGCCAGTTTTATAGAAATACAGCTTCTCGTTATAATGCCTATTTTTTGGCAAATGAACGTTTTGATGAAGTGTATAAGAATACATACATTCAACAAAAAAGTGATTTTAATAATGTTCTTGTTGTCTTGCCTCCAATAGATAGCGTTTCGATGGGAGCTTTTAAAGGTGAATTAGATTATGTAGTGGAAAAAGCATCTTTACCGATTCAACGTCATCCAGAAAGTGATTGGACAGATGATAGTTATTTATTGATTGGAAAGGCTCGTTTGCACCAAGCAGATTATAGAAATGCAATTAATTCGTTCAAATATTTGAATGGAAATAGTAATGAATTGGATGTTCGTCATGCTTCTTTGATTTGGCTGATGCGTTCCTTTATTGAAAGTGGAAATTTGGATCAAGCTTCTTTTACGATGGATTATATTTCGAAAGAAGGCGATAAATTTTCAGAAGAAAATATTAGAGATTTTTATTTGGTTTCGGCTCATTATTACAGGACTATAAGTGATTTTGATAAAACAGCAGCGTATTTAGAATTAGCTTTACCTTACACAAAAAACAAAACTCAAAAAGCTCGTTATCATTTTATTTTGGGACAAATTTATCAGAATAAAGCAAAACAAGGCATTGATGACAAAACAATAAATATCAAGAAAAACGATAGAAAAGCCTACCAAAACTATCAAGCAAGTATAAAAGCACACCCCGAATATGAAATGGTTTTTAATGCTCAATTAAATGCTTCTCAAGTAGCAGGAACGAGTGCAGAAGACGTAAAACAAGCTCAAAAATACTTTGAAAAACTCTTGAATGACCAAAAAAATGAAGAGTATAAAGACCGTATTTATTATGAAATGGCAGGTTTTGCACAAAAGCGAGGCAAGACTGAAGAGGCAATAAATCTTTTACAAGAATCTCTGAATCAACCTTCTACCAATTCGGCTCAGAGAGCTTATACGTATGTTAGAATGGGCGAGTTGTATTATGCTCAGAGTGAGTACGCAAAGGCAAATTCGTATTATGATTCTGCGCTTGCAATCAGTAGCGAAGAAATGCGTAACTATGACGAGATTGCTGCCAGAGGAGAAATTTTGAATCAATTTTTTGAGCAATATGATGTTTTACAGAAAGCTGATACAAAAATTAATCTTTCCAAAATGTCGCAAGAAGAGCTGGTCAAGTATTTTGAAAAGCAGATTGCTGAAGAAAAAGCTCAAATTGATAAAGAAGTTGCAGCAGCAGAAAAAGCTGCCAAAAATGGAAATTTGGTCAATCAAGGAACTACAAATCCGTTTGCAAGCACAGCAAATACTGCTCAAACGTGGTATTTTTACAATGAACAAGCCGTAAGACAGGGAAAAAATACATTTGTTAGAGTTTGGAAAAATCGTCCTTTAGAAGATAATTGGCGAAGAAGTAACAAAATAAATAGTACGATTGATAATACTGCAAACCCAACAGAAATGATGGCAGATAGCAAAATGGAACAAGAAAATCTGTATGCAACCGTTGCAGGAGTAGAAGAACGACTAAAAAGTATCCCAACAACAAAAGAGGAAATTACACTTTTAGAACAAGAAATTGAAGTCGCTTTATTCGAACTTGGAAAAGTTTATCATTATCAACTTGAGGAAAATGAAAATGCAAGAGCTACCTTTGAGCGTTTTATTAAAGATTTTCCAACAAATAACAATATTCCAGAAGCCTTATTTTTACTTCGTAAGATATGTTTGGAAAACAAGACTTTAGAGAAATGTGATGTAGCGAGTTATGAAAATACATTACAAACAAAATATCCAGCATCTGCCTTTGCAAAACTTATTTCTGACCCAAATTACTTAGAAGAGTCAGCAGTTAATGATACGATTGTTACTACTTTGTATAAAGAAAGTTATGAGCTTTATTCAGAGAAAAAATATCAGCAAGCCATTGAAAAACTAGAGAAAATTCAAAATGAATATCCTCAAAATAGTTACAATGCAAAAATAGAATTGCTCCGAATTATGAGTGCTTCCTATATAGAATCTCTGCCTGTTTATGTAGAAAAACTCAATACTTTCGTTACAAAATATGAAGGAAGTAAAGAACAAGAATATGCAAAAAAACTCTTAGAAGTGGCAGATAAAAAATTAAAAGAAAATCCAGTTCAAACAAACCCAGATGATACAGAAAAAAATATAGGAGGTTAGAGAAACAATAAGATGTTTTTTTTAGTGTAATGCTACTCTTTTGAATTAAATTTTTATTTTTATATAATTTTTCGCTATTTTTGGAAACATTTAATCTATTCGTTATAATAGAATAATGTAAAACGTAAAAAATTAAATAAATCACAAAATCAAGAAAAACAGAGCAAAACTGTTATCCTATACAATAAAAGGCATTTATTCCTAAAAAAAGAAGCAATCAGCTTAATTTAAGTTTATTTTATATATAGTAATTTTAATCAATTTAGTTTACTTTTAATAGTAATAGTATTTATTCGAACAAATAATGATGAAAACACCTAAGTATCCAAATCGTTCAAGAAGTCAAGAAGAAGATTCAAATCAACAATCCTCATATTCAAACTCCCCAAATTCTCGTACCTCTAATTCTAATGGAGGTTACCAAGGGTCAAACCACAACTCTGGTTATAATTCAGGAAACGGACATAATTCAAATTATAATAACTCTAATGGAGGAAATAATAATTATTCTCGTTACAACAAAAGAGAATTTATGAACTATAATAAGTTCAGTTTTGACCGTATCAAAAGACGTTTTAATCTCAATGAAGTACAAAAAGATTTATTTGAAGGAATTACTCCAATTGAGCCGAGTGACTGGCTAAAACAAACAATGGAAATTACGGCAGATTTGCCAATCAAGACAGAAAAAGCACGTACAGAGTTTATTTTGATGCCAATTCTTTTGGAGCTTCGCAAACGTACAAACCGTATGTTTACAATTTATTCAGGAGAATATTTTAATGTAGAGCCTCGTGAAGGTTTAGCAGGGCCTTCTGATATTATTCTTTCAATGGGAGCAGAATCGTATTCTATTTCTTCTCCAGTTATGTCGATTGTTCAAGCCTACAAAAATAATCTTGATTTAGGTTTGGGTAAATGTGTAGCTCAAATGATTGCAGCAGATATTTTTAATGAGCGTGAAGACAATCAAATTACAACTATTTATGGGTGTGTAACGACAGGAGAGCAATGGCTTTTCTTACGTTTGGAAGGCGATACTATCCAAATTCATCCACACCGTTTTTTCTTAAACGAGCTTACTGATATTATCGGAATGTTCCAATCGATGTTAGATAATTGTAAAGAAGATGTTTTGACTCCTAAAGTAGAAACAGAAACAACAGCAGAGTAAGGAATAATTGTGAATATAATTTATTGATTATCAATTAGTTATAGCACAAAAAAACTCCCTTCTTCTATAAAGAAAAAGGGAGTTTTTTAATTTATTTAAAAATAATTTGATTTGCAAAGTGAGGTTTGTTTTAGCGAATGATTTTATTTTTATTATCTCCAAAAACAAGGTTTTGTACGTTATCTGACTTCAAGAATTTGTGAGGAAATCCTAAATCAATTTCACTTACTTTATCTAACTCTTCCAAATTATCAGCAGAAAGTTCAACTTTCAAGCAGCCTAAAGAATCTTCTAATTGATTTACATTTCTACTTCCAATAATCGGAATTACACCAGAAGAATGTGGATCATCTTGTGCCTTGAGCCAAGCCAGTGCAACCTGTGCAGGAGAAACACCTAAGTTTTTAGCTATTTCTACTACTTTTTTTGCAATCTTTAGATTGTGTTCGTTGTATTTTACACTTTCAGCCGAAAGACGACCATTTTCAATCATTTTGTCATTGTATTTTCCAGTCAAAATACCAGAACCCAACGGACTCCAAGGCGTAATGGCAAGGTCAAAGTCTTTAGCCATCGGAACTAAATCACGTTCGACGGTGCGTTCTATCAAACTCCATTCAATCTGCAAACCCACAAATTGCGACCAACCTCTAAAATGAGCCAATGTATTTGCCTTCGAAACTACCCAAGCAGGTGTATCCGAAATTCCGATATAATGAACTTTTCCACTACTAATAAGGTCGTCAAGACCACGCATGACTTCCTCTTCTTGCGTTGTGCCGTCCCACATATGCACCCAAAGTAAATCTATATACTCTGTATTCAAACGCTTTAAACTCGCTTCAACAGAACGCATCATATTTTTACGATGATTTCCTGCTCCATTTGGATCTTTTTTGTTTTCGTAAAGCGTATATTTTGTCGCCAAAACAAAATAATCTCTATCAGAATGGATAAATTCGCCTACATATTTTTCGCTTGTTCCTTCTGTATAGCGATTAGCAGTATCTAAAAAATTCCCTCCTGCATTAGCGAAGACTTCGAACATTTTTTTGCTCGTTTCTTTGTCTGCGCCTGTTCCCCATTCTTCGCCAAAGGTCATTGTTCCCAAACAAAGCTCAGAAACACGCAAACCACTTTTTCCAAAAAGTTTGTAATTCATAATTGTTATATTTTGTAGTAGTTAAAATCAATAGAAATTTTCAAATAGAAATAGATAGACGAGTATTTTTATTTCCCAATCTCCATTTCCCAATTCCCAAACCCCTAATACTCATCTTCTTCATCTGATTCTGGCATCGAAAACATAGAACTAAATAAATCTTTAAATACAAGTCCGTTTGCAAGTACATTTTTATTGAGAGCCGAATATTCAGCCAAACCGTGTAACAAAAATTCCATCAAAAATAACTTCTCATCTCCTTTTGCTTTTGGGTGTTTTTGAGTTATAATTTTTTCTAATAAAGGAACTTGTTTTAGCTGTTTTTCATATTCTTTTTGTGAGGCATCATTCATAATATCGACAGTATTTCCATCGCCAAACCATTTTAGCATCATATAATACAAACCGTCTTCTTTGAGTTTCTTTTGTTTTTCTGGGTCTGGAAAGAATTTTAAAAACTGTTCACGAATAGATTTATTTATCAAACTTTCGGCTACAATTCCTGCTCCTTCTTGTTCGCCTTCATAAACCAATTCTATTTTACCAGCAATGGCAGGAACAACTCCTCTAAAATCACTCATTCTGACAGAAGTAGATTTTTCATTATTGATAAGCATTCTTCTTTCGGCAGCAGAAACCAAATTTTCATAAGCCGAAATTGTCAGACGAGCCGAAACACCACTTTTTTCATCTACATATTCACTATCTCTAGCTACAAAAGAAATTTGTTCTACCAAGTCTGTTGCAATTTCGCCTACTTTTATTTTTTCTTTTTGCTCTTTGGCTAATCTTGATTCTTGATGCGTAATTTTTTTACTAATTTCTAACGTAGTTGGATAATGTGTAATAATCTGACTTCCAATTCTATCTTTTAGAGGAGTTACGATGCTTCCACGATTGGTATAATCTTCTGGATTGGCAGTAAAAACAAACTGAATATCTAAAGGTAAACGCAACTTAAAACCACGAATTTGAATATCTCCTTCTTGTAAAATATTAAAAAGTGCTACCTGTATTCTTGCTTGAAGGTCAGGAAGTTCATTGATTACAAAAATACAACGGTGCGAACGTGGGATAAGTCCAAAATTAATAACTCGTTCGTCAGAGTAATTGAGTTTTAGATTTGCTGCACGAATAGGATCGACATCACCAATCAAATCTGAAACGGTTACATCAGGAGTAGCTAGTTTTTCTGTGTAGCGTTCGTTTCTATGAAGCCATTCTATTTCTGTTTTTTCGCCTTTTTCATAAATCAAATCTTTTGCAAAGCGAGAAAGAGGATTGAGAGGGTCGTCGTTGAGTTCAGAACCTTTCACAACTGGAATATATTCGTCTAAAAGACCCACCATAAGACGAGCAATACGTGTTTTTGCTTGTCCACGAAGTCCCAAAAGATTGATATTGTGGCGTGAAAGAATGGCTCTTTCTATATCTGGAATAACAGTTTGTTCGTATCCATAAATTCCTTCAAACGGATTTCCGTTATTTTGTAAGCTATGAATTAGATTATTTCTTAATTCTTCTTTGATTGTTTTGGACTCATAACCTGCATTTTTGAGGTCATGGATAGTTTTGAGTTCTAAAAGTTGATTGCTTTTGAGTTCGTTGTAAGCCATAGATTTTTTATAGAATAATTTTTTGAAAAACACGGTTTCGTATTTTTAAAATAGGTAGTATGTTCTTGCTTTAAAGTTTTTAGAACTACTTGTCGCTAAAATAGTTTAGACGAAATTTTGCACGAAAAAAGCCTATCAAAAATTAATTTGATAGACTTTTGTATTTTATCTTTATCAGAAATTGAAAGATTTAAAGATTACTTCACAAATCCACTACGAATTCCGTTTAAAAGTGCGCCAAGTTCGGCAGCGTGCTTATCGCTCATTGTGAAAGTAGTAGTAGTAGTACTTTTTGTTACAGGGCCATCTTCAGTAATTACTGTTTCCGTTTTTCCTTCAGTAGTCTCTTCTTTTACATTACGATATACTTTCTGTACTTCCTTAAGCTGTGCAATAAGAGAGTTGAATTTAGGCTGAGTTTTGTGAGCATCTAAAGCCATCATAAGACGATCAAGAACCATTTTTTGTTCTGCCAAACGCTCTTTTAATTGAGCATTTTTAGTCTTTTTGTGCATATCAGCAAGCAAATGAGTAGATTCAATCCAACCACCTGTTACAAACAAAACGCTCAAATGTTCACGCTTTTCAGTTTGAAGTTGTTCGTTGATGTCTTGTAAGTTACGAGTAGAACTACGGATGAGTTCTTCTAAGTTATCGCTATTAGATGTAAGCTCTTTCAATGTTTCAGCGTCAAAGAATTGTCCGATATTAAGACCGTTTGCAAGTTCTTTGATAGCAGAAAGATAATCTAATACGTCTTGGTTTTTGTTATAAATACTAGCGAAACCTAAGTCTGTACCATATACACCTAAGTTGAGCGCACGCTCATAACTATCTGTGTATTTACTAGCAGAAGAAGAATTTGCAAGTTCACTTTTTACATATTCTGTACCTGTTGCTTTGATAAGAGTGGTAAGTTCTAGTGGGTTAGGAATCGATTCGATGATTGATTTGATAAAATCATCTTTTGGGCTCATATTCATTGTTGCAGCAGTGCTGAACATCAAGAAAATAACGCCTACAATACCAGCATATACTTTTGTCATAATGGCTATACAGTTTTAAAGTTTAGAATAAAGATTATTTTTGGAATTAACTTGTTTTGATTTTTAATAGAGTCAAGCTAAAGTTAAACTAATTAGAATGACCTTAGAATAGAGTGCTATTGAAAATGTATTTTTGAGATATTTTAATAAATTCTTAGATTATTTAAAGAGATATATAGAGAATATACAAATACATTACCAACTTTCTATATGACTAGGAAACTACTTGAAAAATGTAAAAATAATTATTTCTTTTTTAGTTTATTTTAGCTTACCCTAAAATTATTTATCAATTAAATCAATTGGTTGAGTAAGATTGATAAATAGTATTTTGTGAGTTTTGCTTAATTAAATTTTTAAAGTTATTAGCTATATTACAACTGTCTTGCCAAATAGGCAATTTATTTCAAAAGGTGCGAAATATTCTTTCTATTAAAGATGTAACAGGGTTTATTATCGGCAAACAAAATCGATAAACTAATAAACTAATAACAGATTTCAAATTCATGTTGAAGGATAGCAAAAAAATAGGCTTTATATAGTTTAGTTTTGATAAAATAGTTAAATGGAAACAAATAAAGCATTCTTATCATTTTGTCTTAGTATTTCTACTTATTACAAATTCAAATCTCCAACCTTTACACCCAATACAATAATATCATCAGTCTGTTTTTGATTAGAAATCTTACTCCATGCCATTACTTCTTCATCTAATATTTCCATTTGGTGTGCCATTGGTTTTTGATGAATTTTGTAAAGTAGATTCTTAAAACGTTTACTTGAGAAAACACGTCCTAGTTCTCCTCCAAATTGATCTTTATAACCATCAGAGAAAAGGTAAAAAATATCATCTTTTTGAAGTTGGATTTCGTGTGTAGTAAGTTGTAGGTTGGCTAGTTTCTTCTTACGAATTTTGCTTACACCACCCAAAGATGCTCTATCAGCTTTTATTTCTGTAAATTCGCCATTTCTGAAAAAGTACAAAGAACGGTGTGCTCCTGCATATTTCATCTTGAGTGTATCTAATTGAATGGTACACAAAGCGATTTCCATTCCATCTTGGCTATTTTCAGAGTGTTTGTTTTGGTGCAATACTTTTCTAATATCATAATCTACCTCTTCCAAAACGATAGCAGGTTCTATTTCTCCTCCAATAGTTACTACGGTTGTCAATAAGTTGTTGCCAAGCATAGACATGAACCCACCTGGTACTCCGTGTCCAGTACAATCTCCAACAGCAATCAATAAATGACGTTTGCCATCTTTTACAATCTCATCAAACCAATAAAAATCACCCGAAACAATATCACGAGGTTTGTAAAGAACAAAAGAGTTGGGAAAATATCTATTAAAAATATCGTGTTCTGGAAGTATCGAACGCTGAATACGCTCGGCATAATGAATACTTGAAGTAATGGACTTATTTTGTTTTTCAATTTCTTTAAACGCCTCTCCAAGCGCACTATTTTGCATTTCAATTTGATATTTCGAAAGCTCAATTTCTACTTTTTGTTCATTAATCTGTACATATTTTGACTCTATACGTTCATTGATGGCAGCTAATTCAATATTTAGTTTATCTTGTTCTCTCATTTTAGCTTTGAGCTTGTTCGCCATTTGTCCAAAACTCTGCGCTAGTTTTCCTATCTCATCTTTTGATTTTATATTTGGAACGGCTTCTAGGTTGCCCTCTCCCATTTCTTTTGCTGATGCTGTAAGACTTAGAATAGGTTTTGCAAATAGACGAGCTACTACAAAAGCTATAAGTGAAGCCACCAAAATAATAAGCCCCAAAGTAACTGCAATTTGTTTACGCAAATCATAAATAGGCTCATAAACTACATCTTCTGGTAAAGCAATGAGCAGAATCCAGTTGTTTCCAGCATAACTCAAATAGTCTGTTTCTAATGTGTAAAAATAAATTTTGTTTCCAAAGAGATGGTATTTTTCCTTATTATTTTCAGCAAAATAAGTAAGCAATTCCATATCGTGATATTTTTCTTTTAATACACCATCTGGGTTTGTATTTGAGTATAAAATTGTACCTTCTTTATCCAATAAATCAATATTTGCATTTCGCATTAGTGAATCTGTAGCAATAGATTCTTCAAAAATACTATTAATCCAAGACAAGTCTGCACGAGTAACTACTGTACCAACACGGGTTCCCATATCATTTCTTACAACAGCTGCAAAGTGCATAACAGGAATTCCTAATGAAATAGATTGTGAAATATCCATAGTAACCTCTTGTTGTCCTTCATCTATTTTTTCCCAGTAGGTAGTAAGGTCATGTGTTTTTCCAATATTTAGGTTACGAGAATCAGCCAAACGAAGACGAGTAGGGTCAAAGAATGAAATACTTTTATACATTCCATTTTTGAGTTGAAGTTCTTTTATACGATCAGTAAGTTCAGCTTGATTGATAGATTCATCTGCTAAAATAGGGTCTTGGGAAAGCTGTTGAATATCTGTAACACGTTCATAGATAAAACGATCTATATTACCAATGGCAAAAGAGGATTGCTTTTCAATACGTGCTGTGATTTGTCTTTCTAATGTTTTTCGTGATTCATAATCTACAAAGACAAACACAGTTCCTCCTGTAAAAACAACCATAAAAAGACAAAGTAGTACAAGTTTTATATATATATTCATTATTCAAAAAGACAATATAATAGCAATTTTTTGGGATAGATTATTCTAAGTACTCTAATAATTGACTAGGAATATAAAACGATAAAAAATAATTTTTTATTATACTTTGGTTTATTTACTCATTACAGGCTGGATTAAGATTGTCTTATAGTCTGTAATAAGTTTTAT
>PFKD01000194.1:0-6396 GCA_002784125.1 Flexibacter sp. CG_4_10_14_3_um_filter_32_15 | reverse complement strand
ATCAGAGTAAATTCAATTTGCAAAGTTAAAAACTAGCTTGATTTGCTTTAAACGAGTACATTTTTTTTTCGTGCGTTTACCCTATAGAAAAATAGAAATCTGATGACTGTAAATAGATGATTTTAGAAGAATCAAAATAAATTTTTCAAGAAACTAAAAATCTAGTGTAGTTTAATAACACCACTTAATTATACTTAGAGTTATGCTGAAAATTCGTGCCTATTCCCTAAAAAAAAAGAAATTTTATACAAAACGGCTTTATTTTTCGCTCAATTAGCCTATTTTTACTACCAATCAAAAAGTTATCAATTTAAAATCATCATTATTTATTTTATGTCTGCTATTACCAAAACGCCACTAGAATTACTTATAGAAGCTGAAAAAAAAGCAATTCAATTATTTTCTGAAATAGAAAAACGAAACCTCATACAAACAGGAAAATCAGAAGAAGAGCTAAGTCAAGAAATCTATGAATTAGCAAATCAACTCTTTGAAACTACTCGCTACTGGCATACACGTATTGTTCGTGCAGGTATAAATACACTTTTGCCTTACTATGAAAATCCACCTTTACTGAGATTACAAGAAGATGATATTTTGTTTTTAGATTTAGGCCCTATTTTTCAAGAATGGGAAGCTGATTTGGGCAGAACCTATGTCATTGGAAATAACCCAAAGAAACTCAAACTCAAAAATGATGTAGAAAGCATTTGGAACGAATGTAGAAATTGGTATTTAGAGCAAATAAATAATTCTATTGAAGTTACAGGCGCACAACTTTACCAAAAAGCGACAGATTTAGCCAATCAAAACGGATGGGAGTTTGGAGGAGAAATAGCTGGACATATTGTCGGACAATTTCCACACGAAAAACTATCACAAGATGACAAAATGCTTTCTATTCATCCAGAAAATCATGCTTCTATGTTGAGTAAAGACAAGAATGGAAATCCTAGAAACTGGATTTTAGAAATTCATTTAGTTGATAGAGAACTAGGAATTGGTGGGTTTTATGAGCAGCTTCTTACTGAAAGTTATTAGTGCTATACTTATCTAGTTGAAGTTTGAAAATATATTTAATCAAATAAACTATAGTATTTTTTCAACTATTGAAAGTTCTTTCACAAGGCTGTCAATAGTTTGAAAAATAAGGACTTCTGCAGCAAACTATTGTCAGAGTTATTTGGGATTACCAAAAAACTACTGACAAAGTTTTTATAGACATGCCCTAAATAAAAAGGGATAAAATCTTGTACAGACTAGAAAACTTCAGCCAAAATAGCTAATCTGAAAAGGGAGTAGTAATTTAAAAAACGTAAACTTTATAGATATAAAATGCGTTAAACCAATATAGACATTTTGTAGTTACTAAAAAAAGTCGTATTTTGATACATATTACAAACTATAAATGTATTTATTCTGACAGTTTTCAAACTATCAACTACTTTCAACTCGTAATCAATTCTCATTTTAAAAATAAATCAACTCTAAATTTATGGAAAATTTCTTATATCCTCTAGCGTATGGTGGGCTTCTGCTCTCAGCAGCCGTTTATTTCTTCTTGAAAGAACGCCAACACGCAGCAGGTTTTGCACGAAACAGCTTTTTTGTTTCAGCACTTCTTTATACTCTTTCGTTATTCTTTAATGACGGTGGACTTATGTACGATCTTTTAGGTGTTCTTACACCCGATTTAGCAATTCTTACAGTTGTTATTTTGATTTTCAACCGTCTTGCTCCTCGTCCTAAAGTTCTTTACTTTACTATTTTTGCAGTCATTGCAGGATTAAAATTGTTATTTTTTGATGCAGGTAGAGATGCAGTAGTAGATATGTATGAAAATGGTTTTACTTGTGGAACAAAATCAAATGAAGCTAAAACTATCATTGGTGATAAAGAAACAGCTACTTTGCCTTCTAATCTTGATTCAAATGGCGAACTTCTTTTAGACTTAAATATGACTAACAAAGATGGTATTGTTCCTGTTTTGGAAAAATATAATATCTCTATGCGTAGAGCACTTCCAAATTTACAACACGATGAGTATTCTGAATTAGAAGAATATTATGTTTTAGATATTCCTACTTCTCAATTAAAGAACAAGGAAGCAATCATTGGCCAACTTCAAAACTCGGGTGCAGTAGATTATTTAGAAAATAATGAAATCTTAGAACTTCCAAAAAATCCAACTACTTCTTTTGATGTAGTACCAAACAAACCTTCTTTTGGAATCAATGATCCGAATTTGAAAGACCTTTGGGGATTTGAGAAAATGGGTGTAGCTCAAATGTATGCTTCTTTGAAAGAACAAAAGCCTAAGAAAAAAGCTAAAATTGTTATTTTAGATACAGGTGTAGAAGCTGACCACGAAGATATTACTTCAAATTACCTTTCTCTTGAAAAGAAAAGTGATTATGACAAATTAGGACATGGAACACATTGTGCAGGAATTGCAGCAGCAGTAACCAACAACGGTAAAGGAATTGCTTCTTTTTCTCCAAATTCTGAATTTGTAACTGTTTCTAGTATTAAAGTATTAAATGATGCTGGTTTTGGTTCTCAAGAAACTGTTTTGGCAGGAATTATCAAAGCAGCAGACGCAGGAGCAGATGTAATTTCGCTTTCTTTGGGAGGACCTTCAAATGATGCGCATCAAAAAGCGTATTCAGAAGCTGTAAAATATGCAAATGCAGCAGGTGCGATTGTAGTAGTAGCAGCAGGAAATTCTAACAAAAATGCAAAAGATTTTTCTCCAGCTAATGCTCAAGGTGTAATTACTGTTTCGGCTATTTCGCCCGATTTGAGTATTGCGCCATTCTCTAACCATGTACAAGATATGGAAATGGGAATTGCAGCACCAGGGGTTCAGATTTTTTCTACGTATCCTAAAGGAACATACAAATTCTTAAATGGTACTTCAATGGCAACGCCTTATGTAGCTGGTCTTTTGGGTGTAATGAAAGCATTAAACCCTGACTTAGATACAAAAACTGCTTACGAAATCTTGAAATCAACAGGTAAAGAATTAGAAGCTGGCGAAAAAGCTGGTAACTTTATTCAAGCTGACAAAGCAATTAATGCAGTTTTAGAACAAGAGTAAATTTCTAAACGATCTCGTTGGTGGAAATACCGACAATGGCAGGTTCATTTTTCTAAAAGTAAAAGTCTATTCAATCTTTTTGATTGGGTAGGCTTCTTTTATTGAAAAGGAAGTCTTTTTTTCTCATTAAACAATACACCTACTATTTCAATAACAAAGCTGTGGCAGTGTCATTTCTCTATGGCTATAAAAAATGGAGTAAAAGTAATACATGGAAAATATTTTACAAACTGACTTCACTATATTATTAGACCTTTTAGGTACATTTGCTTTTGCAATTAGTGGTATTAGGTTGGCATCAGGAAAACAAATGGACTGGTTTGGAGCATACATTATTGGATTGGTAACTGCAATTGGAGGTGGTACATTGAGAGATCTGCTACTTGATTTAACTCCTTTTTGGATATTAGACCCAAAATATTTTCTAACTACAGGAGTTGCCCTTATTGTTACACTATTGTTTAAGGAGAAATTATTCAAGTTGGGTAGCACTTTATTTATGTTTGATACAATTGGACTTGGTTTATTTACTATAGTTGGTATCACCAAAAGTATTGATGCAGGACTTCCTATTTGGGTATGTATTGTGATGGGAACTATTACTGGCTCTGTGGGTGGTATTATTAGAGATATACTGCTAAATGAAGTCCCTTTGATATTTCGTAAAGATATTTATGCACTTTCCTCTATTGCTGGAGGTGGAGTGTATTTTATTTGTAATTATTTTAATCTACTAACTGGACTTACAGAAATAATAGCTGCTTTGACAGTAATTATTGTGCGATTGATAGTCGTAAAATTTCATATTCACCTGCCACAGTTACAGCCATTAGATACTAAAAAAGAATAGAAAGGAAGACGTTGGTGGCGATACCGACAACGACAGATTCATTTTTCTAAAAGTAAAACTCTATTCAATCTTTTTGATTGGATAGGCTTTTTTTATTGGAAAGGAATCGTTTTTTTTATAGTTTTATTCTTTTAAAGAAATTAAAGTTTTTTTGATTACATACAGAGATTTATTAAAGGTTTACGAAACTCAACAATGAACAAAATTATAAAGCCAAGCAAAGTATTAAATCCTTCTTATCGCAAAATTAATATTATTAGAAATGAAATAAATAATTTCAAAAGTGCATTGAATGTCTGTTTGGAGCATATCAAAATAAGCGAAGAGAAAAATGAAAGTGAAGAGAATATAAAAAAATATGTAGGCGATTTTTTACACCAAGCATTTTATCAAGAGTATTTAATCAACACAAAAGATAAAATTGATTTGGCTATTTATGCTGGAAAAGATGCAAATAGCCCTGTAAGTGTGCTTGTAGAAGCAAAACGACCAAGTAATACAAGTGAGTTTTTGAGAGAAGATGACATTAATAAAAAAGCATTACAAGAACTTTTGCTGTATTATTTGAGAGAACGAGTAACGTTAGAAAATAATCAAATCAAGCATTTAATAGCTACAGATGGCTATAAATGGTATTTTTTTAAAGGAGAAGATTTTTATACTACATTTTATAAAAACAAAAAACTACTCAAAGAATACAATGAATTTGTAAATAATCAAAAAGACTCTTCCAAAAATGAATTATTCTACAATGAAATTGCTAAGAAATACATTGAAGAAGTAAAAGACGAATTGCCATTTTTGTATATCGATATAAAGAGTGATTATGAGCAGCTTTTACCTTTATCGAATACAAATGATGACAAATTAGTGTCTTTGTACAAAGTTTTTTCGCCTATTCATCTTTTAGCACAATCCTATGGAAATGATGCTAATGAACTAAATCAAGACTTTTATTTCGAACTTTTGCATATTATTGGACTTGAAGAAGTACAACAAAAAGGTATAAAATTAATTCAAAGAAAAAAGAAAAAAAATAGAAATCACGGTTCTTTATTAGAAACAACTATTTTTATTTTAGACGATAGAAATTATATAAAGAAAGTCAGAAATCTTGAAAATTATGGAGAAGATAGAGAAGAACAATTATTCAATGTTGCTTTAGAGCTTTGCCTGACGTGGATAAACCGAATTTTGTTTCTCAAATTATTGGAAGCTCAACTGGTAGTCTATAATAAAAGTAAAGAATATGAGTTTCTTAATATTGATTTTATCACTCGTTTTAATGATTTGGAAGATTTGTTTTTTTCTGCTTTGGCAAAGAAACCCGAAGAGAGAAACGAAGAACGCATAAAGGAAAAGTACAAAAATATTCCATATCTAAATAGTTCGCTTTTTGAGCCGAATGAATTGGAAGATGCAGCTCTGCAAATTTCGAATATAAATGGTGTAGAATTAGAAATTTATGATAAAACAGTTCTAAAAGATAATCTAAAGCGTTCTAGTGGCAAAATTCCTCTTTTAGCTTATATTTTTCGCTTTTTAGATGCATACGATTTTAGTGGAAAAGACCAAAATAAAGTAGATGAAAGCAATCAAGGAAAAGCTCTTATTTCGTCTTCCGTTTTGGGGCTTATTTTTGAAAAAATAAATGGCTACAAAGAAGGGGCATTTTACACGCCTGCCTATATTACAATGTATATGGCTAGAGAAACGCTGCGTAAAACGGTCTTACAAAAACTCAATGCTCATTACGGTTGGGAATATGAAAGTTTTGATAACTTAAAAGAAATTTTCTTTGACCATATTCGAAAAGGCGACCGAAATATAATACGAAAAGAAGTTAATCAAATTATTAATTCTATCAAAATATGCGACCCTGCTGTGGGTTCTGGACACTTCTTAGTAAGCGTTTTGAATGAACTTATTGTTATAAAAAGTGAACTTAATGTCTTGGTAGGTAAAAATGGAGAATATTTATATATTACTGTTAGAGTCGAAAATGATGAACTTGTTGTTTTAGATAAATTTGATGAAATTTTTATTTATCGTCCTAAAAATGAATTAAATCAAACTATACAAGAAACATTATTTCACGAAAAACAAACACTTATCGAAAGTTGTCTTTTTGGTGTCGATATTAATCCTAATTCTGTCAAAATATGTAGGTTGCGTTTGTGGATTGAGCTTCTGAAAAATGCGTATTATACCAATTATAAAAAAAATAATTACCTTCAAACGCTGCCAAATATTGATATTAATATCAAAACTGGAAATTCGTTGATTAGCAAATTTAATGTTGATGATACTATGAATTTCTTTGGAAATAGTTTGAGTGTTTTGGTAAAAAAACGTATTCCTGATTACAAAATACAAACTGAATTATACAAATCGGTAAGAGATAAAGAAGCCAAATGGGTAATCAATCAAAAATTAGAAGAACATC
>PFKD01000405.1 GCA_002784125.1 Flexibacter sp. CG_4_10_14_3_um_filter_32_15 | reverse complement strand
TTCATAGTTTCTTCGGAAAATCCCTGGTCGAAAATAAAATTACCAAGAGAATAAGCGATATAACCCTCTTTGTATTTTTCTATTGGCTGGACTACGTGAGGATGGTGACCGATTATTAAATCTGCTCCAGAGTCAATAGCTAAACGAGCGAAATATTTCTGTTTAAAATCTGGCTGAGCCTGATACTCCTCGCCGAAATGCATTGAAACTATTACCAAATCTGCTTGATTTTTTGCATCGGATATATCTTTTTTAAGGTTTACTTCACTCAACCAGGAAATACCAGATTTTCTTTCTTTGGCTACCCAGTTTTCTATACCTAAATTAGTGTAAGCTAAAAAATAATGACTATGTTTGAAACATCATAAGGAAAACAAATAAGACTTTGAATAAACTGTAAAAGGTAATCTAAAACTATTTTTTAATCTTCTACTTTTTCACAATTAATTACTTTTTGCCCTTTTTACTCTTGTAGTAAGAAGGGTTTTTTATGTTGCTTTGTTTATTAGAAATAATCAGAATAAAATTTGAAATTTTACTGTTTCTCTCATTTTTCAATCAATTTTTAACAAAAATTATTCTAAATCTGAATGATAATTCGTACATTGAGGTAAATAATAGAATCAATAAAAATTTTAAGACTTCGTGAAATACTAATTTTATAGGTCTTTTTTTATGGTTTTCTATATTTTGAAACTTCATTTTTTTACTAAATTTTACCTTACGTCATGCACATACAAAAATTTCGTATTTCGTTATTTGCCTTATTAGTAAGTTCTGCTTTTCTCTTTAGTTGTGGAGGAAAGAAAAAAACTACCGAAACTACAACAGAAACAACTACCACCGAAACGACTACGACTGATAATGGTTCGACGGCTACTGAAACAATGCCAGAAGAAGTGGAAGGTGGCGCACTCAATAAATTTTTTCCAAAAGAAGACGGAGCTTATAAAGTAGTCTATAATCAAGAAAAAGATGGTTTTGTACAAGCGAGTTTAGAATTAGATGGAAAAGAAGTAGCTACACTTGCTGTTAGTGATTTGAGTACCAATATGGACACAAAAGCAAAATATGAGTCTTCAACAATGAAAGTAGGCGATTATCCTGCTCTTACAAAAGGCTCAAAAGGAACTACTATTTTGGTAGGCGACCGTTATCAGATTAGTATTCGTTCGAAAGATGATAGTTTTGATGAAAACATGCGTAAATCATGGTTCGAAAAATTTGACCTTTCTGGATTGGCTAACTTGAAATAAACTTCATTTTTAATTCTAAAATCTAATTTCTAAACTCTAAATTATAAACTATATGTTTTTTGGTTCTGATGACAAACCTGTTTCAATCGTAGATGCTGTAAATAACTTACCTGAGTCTGGTATTACGATTTACGCACTTAAAGCCTTAGATTTTGTAGTTCCTGATGAATGGGACAATCCAACTGACTTTGATGCACTAATGCGTAAGGTTACAGGAGAAACGGACGATGATTTTTTAGAAGAAATCAAAACAAAAGCAGTAGAGCTTTACAATGATGATACACAAGGCTATCAAACGGCTATCAAAATTTTTAAAATGGTAGATACGGCTGATACAGCTCTTGGTGCTGCTGCGATAGCTGATAAACTAGCTGATAGTTTTAGCATGCTTTCTTTTATGAAAGACCTAACTCCAAAGGCTGATACGATTCAAAGTATTGATTTGGCTATCAAAATTACGGCTGAACTTTTGGCTTTCACAAAAATAAACGGAATACCGGGAGATAGTTTTAGTGATTTTGTGGGTGCATTAGGCAATTATGCAGGAGAAAGCAAAATGCGTATGGCAGGAATTGTAGCCTTTGATGGTGTGATTCCTTTAGGACCTGATTTTGCCGAACTGGTAATGGGAAAACTTCAATCGGTAAGTGTTGATAAAATTGAAGGAAGTAGTGTTTTCCAAAAAATGGCACAATATATCCCTGGTAGTGGTGCTACTGACAAGCTAGAATTTGTAAAAAAAGCATTTGGTCATACAAAAGGCTGGGTTAGTAATTTCCAATCTGAAAACAATATCAATTCAGAAAAAGTAATTGCCAATCTTTCAAAATACATCTCTTTAGCTGACACAAAACTAGATTATGTAGCTGCTTTCTTAGATGCTTCGACCAATTATTTTGAGCATACGGGAACACAAACTGTGGCTAGTCGCTTGATTGAACGTGCTGTGAATGAAGTTTAATTTTTGAATAGAAATTTACTTTTAACATAAAAAAATCTATTTCTAATTTATTTAGAAATGGATTTTTTGCTTTTTTATACTATCCTTTTTTACTCAATGATTATCTTTTCTGTTTTCATTTCTTCTCCATTTTGAATTTTCAAAATATATAACCCTTTTGGGAAAGAAGAAACGGAAAACTCAATGTTTGTTTCTGTATAAGTTTTAGCTAATACAAGTTGACCAATACTGTTATACAATTCTACTTGTGTAGGATTTTCATTGTAAACACTTGGTAATTTTATGGTAAGTTGATTACTTACAGGATTTGGATAGATAGCAATTTCTTTTTGTAGGCTAGAATTAACTTGTATTTTCCCTAAATTTGCACACTCTCTGACAGGAATAACATTTAAACTAACAACGGCAGAACGATTACAACCACATTCATTACAAGCAGAAACATAAGCTTGATATGTACCTGTAAATGAAAGGGTTACAAGTTGACCGATAGGTACATTAGGAGTAGGAGTATAAAATTCAACAACTTGTATTCCATTTTTATATACTTCCCATTTATACCTAGTTGCAAAACCTCTACTTGTATTAGCAGCACTTAGATAAAGTTCTTCTCCTTGACAAATTTCATTATTACTCCCTCTGATATTACCAACTTCAAGAACAGGTCGTTCAGGTTTACCTACCCAAATCGTTCTCACTGCATTTCCTACCAATGCACCATTATAAGAAATCATAGCAGTAATAACAACTTCTCCAAAAAAACCATTTGTTTGAATAAGACCATTGGTAGCAGAAACAGAAGGATTATTTGTACTCCATTGTACACTCCAAAGTGGATCATTATCCAAACCTTGTAAGTTTAGCTGTGCGCCATCACACACATAATCTAGTGTTCCATTACCATCAACATCGCCACCAAAAGTAGGATCATCTACGCCAAAATCTATATCGCCATCAGGATTACCTCCACCTGTTCCACCTCCAGAACCACCTCCACCATACGAACCCCAGTTTTCTCTTTCTGGGAAAATGCCGATGACGTAATGCCCTCCCAAATCTTTTATAGCACTACGAGTACGCACATAGTAAGTACCAGGACTTAATATTCTTTCTATGCGAGAAAAGCCTGTACCATAAGGACTAGAATTATTGTCTGATTCTAATATATTGATAGTTTCATTATCTCCAATAATAACTTGTTCATATAATTCTACAAAAGTATTTGCATGAAACTGATTTCCTGTTATGGGAGCAGGACGAGTTACTATTAATGCGAATAAGGAGTTAAAATTCAGTTAGAATTATGAATGCAGCCGTTAATTTAGAAAAAATATGT
>PFKD01000290.1 GCA_002784125.1 Flexibacter sp. CG_4_10_14_3_um_filter_32_15 | reverse complement strand
GTAAATTCAATTTACAAAGTTAAAAACTAGCTTGATTTGCTTTAAACGAGTACAATTTTTTTTCGTGCGTTTGCCCTATGCACCCATCAAAAACAAAGTTTTTTTCATCTAAAATTTTTATATTTTGGTACGATTAACCTAGTAGGGTAGCTAGAATATTTTTCAAAGTCATTTTTTTATCTCAGAATTACCAAACTCTCAACTACTTTTCTTAATTTTGCGCTTTATTCAAAATTATGCTTAGCAAAACTAATTACATCTCACTATTAGATGGATTAGATTTATTTCAAACAAATTATGGCAAGTACTTCAGATATTAGAAATGGTCTTTGTATTGAATTCAATAACGGACTTTATATCATTACCGAATTTCTGCACGTAAAACCAGGCAAAGGACCAGCGTTTGTGCGTACCAAAATGAGAAATGTAGTTACAGGACGTGTACTTGATAATACATTTTCGGCAGGACACAAAATTACGACTGTACGTGTAGAGCGTCGTCCGTATCAGTATTTGTATCAAGATGAAAATAGTTTTCACTTTATGCACAAAGATACTTATGAGCAAACTTTTGTAGCTGCTGAGATGATAGAGCGTTCGGAATTTTTGAAAGAGGGAATGATTGTAGAAATGATGGTACACGCCGAAACAGAAGAAATTTTGACTTGTGAAGTACCAGGGTATGTTGAACTTTTGGTAACTTACAGCGAACCAGGGGTAAAAGGTGATACGGCTACCAATGCGACCAAACCAGCAACTTTAGAAACAGGTGCAGAAATTCAAGTTCCTTTATTTATTAATGAAGGTGATTTAATAAAAATAAACACAGCAGAGCGTTCTTATATGGAACGTATCCGTAATAAATAAGTCCATTAAAGATTCAATAAATGGTTTTTGAAAGTATTTTGATAAGATACTTCTCAAAAACCGTTTTTTATTTCTATTTTTAGGGCATTAAACAAAGAATGACTAATTTTGATTCATTCTGACCTAACACGATTTTACTCACACTAAAAGCCATATTTTATGAGCATGAAACCAAAAGAACTTCAAGAACTTATCGAATTCATCAATCAAACAGGATTAGAAGAGGTAAAAATAGAAACAGATAAATTTAAGATTAGTGTAAAAAGAAGCCCAGAAAATGTAGTTTCTGCACAACCTATTCAACAATATACACAACAACTCCCTACTCCAGTTCAGCAACAACCTGTTGCACAACAACAAACTGCTGTCACTACACCACAAACAGAAGCAAAAAAAGAAGAAACCACTCCAGCAAATACAGGAAATTATATAACTGTCAAATCTCCAATGATAGGCACTTTTTATCGTTCGGCTAACCCAGAAACGCCTCCTTTTGTAAATGTAGGCGATGCTATCAAAGAAGAAGAAACGATTTGTATTATCGAAGCAATGAAATTATTTAATGAAATCGAATCTGATGTTTCGGGCAAAATTGTAAAGGTACTCGTAGAAAATGCTACGCCAGTAGAATACGACCAACCTTTATTCTTAATCGAACCGAATTAGAGATTGGGTATTGGAAATTAGGAATTAGGAATTAGGAAAATACATTTTCTAATCATGTAATTACTAATCATAAAACTCATTTTAATTTTTTCATTCACAAAAAGTCTTCAGTAGTTGTAAGCTATCGTAGTATCATTATCAAAAACCGATTAAACTGTATTTTGTATTAACTGGTAACTGATAACTGGTAACTGATAACTGATTAAGATTACTGTTTACTGATAACTGATTTTGCTTGTGAAACTTTTTAACAAAATATTAATTGCCAATAGAGGAGAAATTGCCCTTCGTATCATCCGAACGTGTAAAGAATTAGGAATCAAAACGGTTGCCGTTTATTCGATTGCTGATAAAGAAAGTTTGCATGTGCGTTTTGCCGATGAAGCCGTTTGTATTGGTGCTGCTCCGAGTAGAGATTCATATCTCAAAATTCCTCATATAATTGCTGCTGCCGAAATTACAAACGCAGATGCTATTCACCCTGGATATGGTTTTTTATCTGAAAATGCTGAGTTTTCTGCTATCTGTGCCGAACACGATATAAAATTTATCGGCGCAAGTGCAGATATGATAAACCGAATGGGCGACAAAGCAACTGCCAAAGAAACTGTAAAAGCTGCTGGTGTTCCGACAGTTCCAGGGTCTGACGGACTGTTAGAATCTGTCGCACAAGGAATGAAAAATGCAAAAGAAGTAGGCTATCCTGTTATTATCAAAGCGACTGCTGGTGGTGGTGGACGTGGAATGCGTATCATTAATGATGAATCTGAATTTCAAAAAGCATGGGATTCTGCTACTCAAGAAGCTGAAGCTGCTTTTGGAAATGGTGCGATGTATTTAGAGAAATTTGTAGTAGAACCAAGACACGTAGAAATACAAATTTTTGGAGATGGAAAAGGCGATGCTTGTCATTTGTCGGAAAGAGATTGTTCTATCCAACGTCGTCATCAAAAATTGGTAGAAGAAACTCCTTCGCCTATAATGACGCAAGAATTACGTGATGAAATGGGAGATGCTGCCGTAGCGATTGCAAAGGCTATCAACTATGAAGGCGCAGGAACAGTAGAGTTTTTGGTAGATAAATACAAAAAATTCTATTTTATGGAAATGAACACTCGTATTCAAGTAGAACACCCTATTACAGAAGAAGTTACAGGATTTGACTTGGTAAAAGAACAAATTAAAGTAGCTGCTGGAATGCCCCTTTCAGGAAGAAATTATTATCCAAAATTATTCAGTATCGAATGTAGAATAAATGCAGAAGACCCAAGAAAAGGATTCCGTCCTTCTCCAGGTAAAATTACACATTTGCATATTCCAGGTGGTCATGGTATTCGTGTGGATTCTCATGTTTATGCAGGTTATACCATTCCTCCTCATTATGATTCGATGATTGCAAAACTTATCTCTGTCGGACAGACAAGAGAAGAAGCTATCGTAAGAATGAAACGTGCTTTGGAAGAATTTGTAATTGAAGGAATAAAAACTACAATTCCATTTCATTTGAAATTAATGGATAATCCAAAATTCAAAGAAGGAGATTTTACAACTAAATTCTTAGAAAGTTTTGATTTTAATTCTATTGGAGAGTAGAAATTATGTCGTTGGTGGGGACACCAACAACGGCAAGTCAGAAGTAATACAGTGATTTCAGCATGTAATTTCTAAATCTCAATACAGAAAAGACTTTAACTGAATTATTTCGGTTAAAGTCTTTTTTTATGATCTTAAGTAGTCGTACAAAATTAATAGGCTCTTAATAGGTTTTGGACTGATAGTAATAAAAACTTGATTAATTCATTTATTAGCAAAATATTAGTTCGTTTTTTCCATAGCTCAGGGTTTGCAAACCCTGAGCTATGGAAAAAATAACACTTTTACAGAATCAAATTTGGTAAGTACAAAACTTGTTTATTATCAGTCCAATATCAGATAAGAGCCAATTAATAATACATATAACTGATTAGCGAGTGATTTTTAAGATAAAACACAAGATAAATAAAATTACAATTACTAATTATTATTT
>PFKD01000295.1 GCA_002784125.1 Flexibacter sp. CG_4_10_14_3_um_filter_32_15 | reverse complement strand
GAGGTTCTACAAAGGTTACGTTGCGCTGCAACTGAAAATCAAATACTTAAAAATGTCACTCATGTTGAGCAATTATCTGTATTCTCAAATCCTATCACAATCCTACAACTGTAAGTCAGCGTAGCTAAATCATTCACAATCCTACTGTACAGAAATTACACTTTATTAATAGCTACTTTATGCAAAATTCCATCAATAATATTTTTTGTCGTAATTCCTTCGGCTTCGGCTTCAAAGTTTAGGATAATACGGTGTCCAAAAATATCATACACCATTTCTTTTATATCTTCTGGAATTACATAATCTCTTCCTTCCATAAATGCCCTTGCTTTTGCAGCACGATTAAGCGCAATACCTGCACGAGGCGAAACACCAAATTGAACATATTTTGCTTCTTCTTTTAAGCCATAATCTTTAGGAAAACGACTCGCAAAAATGAGTTCTACTACATATTCCTCAAGCTGCTCATTCATTTTTACTTGATTGATAGCTTCACGAATAGCAAAAATTTCTTCACTAGAAAGAATCGGCTGTGCTTCTTCTTTGTAGTTGATATTTGCCATACGACGCATAATTTCTAATTCTGATTTTTTATCAGGATACGTAATAAAAACCTTCATCATAAAACGATCGACTTGTGCTTCAGGAAGTGGATACGTTCCTTCTTGATCTACTGGATTCTGCGTTGCTAATACCAAAAATGGCTTATCTAACTTAAAAGTAGTTTCTCCAATCGTAACCTGCCTTTCTTGCATCGCCTCCAAAAGTGCAGCCTGTACTTTGGCAGGCGAACGGTTGATTTCATCGGCAAGAATGATATTTGAAAAAATAGGGCCTTTCTTGACCTCAAATTCTCCTCTTGTTTGATTATAAATCATCGTTCCGATAAGGTCAGCAGGCAGAAGGTCTGGCGTAAACTGAATACGTTGGAAACCCAAATCCAAAACTTTTGCAAGTGTATTGACTGTCAAAGTTTTGGCAAGACCAGGAACACCTTCTAAAAGTACGTGTCCTTGTGTAAAAAGTCCAATCAAAAGACGATTGACCATATAACGCTGTCCGACGACAACTTTTCCCATTTCAGTATAAACCTGTTCTACTTTAGCTCTAAGTTCTTGATTATCAGCAGTCATAGTATTTGAGTAGTGAATAGCTTCCAAGCTGTTCTTTTTTAATTTCTATATTTTTTTACTCTGATAGCTTGGAAGCTATCAGCTACATTTACAAAGATTTGTTTAAAAATTGTATTTTGCAAATCCTAATCGTTTCTTTCTGATTTCTTTTAGTTTCTTTTCAGAAAAATAACTAATAATTAGCTATCTTTTGTCAATCCATTTTTTTTTAGGAAATTTGCATAAATAAATTTAGAAGTTAGATTTTAGAAATTAGAATTTAACATCTTAATACAACACAACTTACTTTCCAATCTCTCTCTTGAAACAAACCAAATCAGAATCGCTACTCAACAGGGTAAAAGAAACTCAAAACGAACCTACAAAGGCTTTTCAAAGACTGCTTTTTGTGATGGACGACCTTAGAGAAAACTGTCCTTGGGACAAAAAACAAACGCTAGAATCGCTTCGTTATCTTACGATTGAGGAAGTCTATGAACTTTCGGATGCCATTCTTTCTAAAAATGATGAAAATAATACGAATGCAAAACAAGAAATCAAAAAAGAACTTGGCGATTTGATGCTTCATTTGGTTTTTTATTCCAAAATGGCTTCCGAAGCCAACGATTTTGATATTACAGATGTTTTGAATTCAGTTTGTGAAAAATTGATTCATCGTCATCCTCATATTTATAGCAATGTTATTGCAGAAACAGAAAGGGAAGTAAAGCTGAATTGGGAAAGAATTAAATTACAAGAAAAAAATAATTCTGATTCTGAACAAAAAATTAAGAGTCTTTTTGAAGGTGTTCCCAAATCTATGCCTGCGCTTGTAAAAGCTATCCGAATTCAAGAAAAAGCTCGTGGAGTTGGTTTTGATTGGGATAAAGCAACTGACGTTTGGGAGAAAGTAAAGGAAGAAGAAACTGAATTATTTGAGCATATCGACATTTCTGATGAAACTGTTCATAAAGTAACCAATCAAGAAGAAGCCGAAAACGAATTTGGAGATTTGCTTTTTTCGATGATTAATTATGCTCGTTTTTTGGGAATAAATCCTGAAAATGCACTTGAAAAAACAAATCGTAAATTTATCAGTCGTTTTGAGTTTTTGGAAACAGAAGCACACAAAGACGGAAAAAAACTAGAAGAAATGACCTTAGCCGAAATGGAAAACTATTGGCAAAAGGCAAAGAAAATATAACCAAAATAAACAACAGACCCTAAGGGTTTTCAGAAACCCTTAGGGTCTGGAAGCAAGAGGGAAATAATACATAACAAATGGAACTAACTACACAAGCTATCGCCAATTTGGTAGGTGGAAAAGTGGAAGGAGATGAGAAGGCAAAAATCAATACAGTTGCCAAAATACAAGAAGGTACAGCAGGTTCGATTGCATTTTTGGCAAATCCAAAATACGAAAATTTTATTTATGAAACGAAAGCAACGGCTGTTTTGGTAAGTGAAAATTTTGAAGCAAAAGAACCTATTTCTACTACACTTATTCGTGTTCCTGATGCTTATACGGCATTTGGAAAACTTTTGGCTGCTTATCAACAAATGACACAAATGAAAAAAGTAGGTATCGAAAAACCTTCTTTTCAGTCTAATACCAGCGATTTGGGGCAAGACGTGTATTTGGGTGCGTTTAGTTATGTAGGCGAAAATACCAAAATAGGAAACAATGTCAAGATTTATCCTAATTCTTACATTGGAGATAATTGTAAAATAGATGACGATACCGTTATTTATGCAGGCGTAAAAATCTATTCGAATACCAAAATCGGCAAAAACTGTGTCGTTCATTCAGGCGCAATCATTGGAAGTGATGGTTTTGGTTTTGCACCTCAAAAAGATGGTTCGTACCAAGCTATTCCTCAAATTGGAAATGTAGTTTTGGAAGATAATGTCAGTATTGGTGCAAATACTACCATTGATTGTGCTACCATGGGTTCTACTTTGATAAAACAAGGTGTCAAAATTGATAATTTGGTTCAGATTGCTCATAATGTTCAGATAGGAAAAAATACCGTTATTGCTGCACAAAGTGGCGTTTCGGGTTCGTCTGAAATTGGAGAAAGCTGTATTTTAGCTGGACAAGTTGGCGTAGTCGGACATATCAAAATTGCTGATAAAGTAACCATTGCTGCACAAAGTGGCGTTTCGAAAAGCTATACCAAAAAAGGAGGAAATCTTTTGGGTTCGCCAGCCAACGAACACGGACAACAAATCAAAAACTTTGTAGTTATTAAAAATCTATCTGCTCTAAAGAAAAAAGTAGATGAATTGGATAGGAAAGTGAATGGTTAATTAAATTGTGGAGATTAATTTCCTTGTAACTTGTTTATTTTCAATACCTTACAAGCCTTTTGTTTTGCAAAAGGGTATTTCATTTAACCCACAACTTTAGTTGTGGAGCAAGAAAAAGAATATA
>PFKD01000200.1 GCA_002784125.1 Flexibacter sp. CG_4_10_14_3_um_filter_32_15 | reverse complement strand
TATGTTAAGAGCAGCATAAGAAACGACAATTTGTTATGCACCCTTCTATCTTAATGCTACTTTTTTCTATAATTTCCTTGCAGGAAATGTCTATTTGTGGCTGTCCTTTTTCTATCAAATCTTTAATACTCAAACCAAAAACTATCCTTGATACCTTTGCCCAAACTGCAGTAGTAGCACATAGGACACGGTTCACAAGTCGTAAAAAGTGTATAGTTTTCTAAGTTTAGAATTTTGTTTTGCTTACAAAAATCTCTAATCAGATTGAGTTCTGCATGTGCGCTTACATCTGAATCTCGTTTGACAGTATTGAAAGCACGAGCTACAATAGTATTTGTTTTATTTTCTACCAAAACAGCTCCGTAAAGTGTATTTCCTTTTTTGGCTTCTTGGATAGCTTCCGATATAAATTCTTTCATAGAATATAATTTACATTTTAAGTCTTAACAAAAAAAATATCCTTCATTCATTATGAATACTCACAATAAATAAAGGATATTTCAAAATTAATTTATTTTTTTCTGTTTTACATCACTTTCAGTTTTTGTCCAACATTCAATTTATCAGAACGCAAATTATTGAGTTGTTTTAGCCTTGAAACCGTAATTCCTGCATTGTTTGCAATTCCCCAAAGCGTGTCGCCTTGTTTAACAACATGATACGAAGAATTTGATTTGTTTGAAGTAGAAGCTATAGATTTTGTAGAAGTCGTACTTTTAGTTGAAGCCGTATTAGAACTACTTGTTGTACTTTTCTTTACGCCATACATCACTAATTTTTGTCCAGTATTTATTCTTGAACCTGAAATTCCGTTCCAACGTCTTAATGAAGTAACTGAAGTATGATATTTCATCGCAATTCCTCCAAGAGTTTCACCTTTTCGTACCGTATGATAAGATTTAGAACCAGATGATTTGGAAGAGTATGTTTTGGTTGATGTAGTTTTAGCAGAAGCTGTGTAACTCTGTGCTGTTGTTGTACTAGATGTTTTTGTGTTTTTATAACTACTTGCAGAAGCTGTATGTGAAGCTGTTGAATTGGTACTTCTATAATTTTTATTCTGACAAGCCACCAAAATTTCTTCTTGACTCTTCCAAAAGAATTCAGATCTATTTTTAGGAATTCGGATTGGATGTTCTTTTGCATAATGAGGAATAATTCCTTTTTTTGCTTCTGGATTCATTGCCTTCAAATCTGTTGCACACATACGAAGTTCGTCGGCTAATTTATCCAAATTTACATACTGACTTACAAAAACAGTATCATATTCAATCGCATAAATAGGCTCTTCGACTACCATTCCGTGGTCTTCTGCATAATTGAAAAGATAAGCATAAGTAGTATAAAGAGGAACATAAGCACGAGTTTCACGAGGTAAATAATTATAAATCTCCCAAAACGTCTTTTTACCCGAACGGCGCATCGCTTTCTGTACATTTCCTGGTCCACAGTTGTAGGCTGCAATGGCAAGTTCCCAATCTCCATCAAAGAATTTATTCAAATACTTCAAATATTTACAAGCTGCAACCGTAGAAGCAGTAGGGTTCATTCTTTCATCTATATAAAAATTCTGATTTAGACCAAAAACTTTTCCAGTACGTGGCATAAATTGCCAAAGACCAACAGCTCCAGCATGAGAACGAACTTGCGTTTTGAAAGCAGACTCTACCACAACTAAATATTTTAGTTCTTCTGGCATTCCTTCTTCTTTCAAAATCTTCTCAAAAAGAGGAAAATATTCGTTTGATTTTGCAATTAACGTATTTGTATAAGTGTAATATTTTACACCGTATTTTTCGATAAAATTTCTTACTTCGGGCGTGTAATTAAAAGGCACTTCTTTTTCGATTGCCTTCATACGAGCAGCAACTTCTTCATCAGAAAGAGCATTTCTGAAATTACCTGCCAAATCCAATCCATCTAAAAACTCAATCGTAGAATCTTGATGATCAAAAAATAATTCTGCATCTACCATCAAAGCCTCATCACTTACAATTTCTTCTATTTCATTGAGATATTCCACAGGTTGTCCAGAAATATAAGAAACAAAATCAGCCAATAAATAAAAAGAAAAACGTTTTTGGTCTTGCAAATCACTAGAATCAGAAGGAGTAAGAGGACTTCCTACAATTAGACGCTCCACAGAAGGGGGCGCACCAGTAGGAGAAAACATAGATTCTCTGAGTTGATGTGAATTCCATCTTGTAGTATCAGAATCCGAAAAATAATGAAAGGTCTGACTTGTAAAAGGTTTGTTGTTGGTTAAAAAGGTAGTTTCTAAAAGAGTTGTGTTTTTTAAGGCATTTGTTTCTTGTTTCTTAGTAGTAACAGTTTGGTTATCATTGTTTAAGACCGTTGTTGGAACTGTATTTTCTATTTTAAAGTTGTAGGGTTCGTATTTTAATCCGTTTTGTGCTACTGAAAACCCAGCAGTACAGAAAACGAATGCAGAAGCCAAAAAAAGTTTGAGTAGAGAACATCTTGATATGTTACTATTGCTTACTTTATTTTGAGTTGGTAATTTGCTTACTAGCATAAATGAAAAAATGTTTGCGTAAAATTATACGTTTTATAAATTGACTGTAAATATACCTTAAAGAATAAATAAATCCAACTAACTGATTATCAAATAATTAATTAGTTCTTTCTAATTCTAGTATCAAAAAGGTATTTATTTTGTTTAAATCTAAATTATTGTTAATAAATTTTAAAAAACTGATTCAAAACAAAATTATATTTTTGCTGACAGACAAATATCTTATTTTTTTTGATAGGAAATCGAATTGATGACTTATTTTTCACGATTTAAAATAAATCGTTAGTTAATTTGCTAGAAATAGGACAGAAATTAATCCTAAGTCGGTTTATATTTGATTTATGGAATGGCTTATGGAATGGTTTATGGAATGGTTTATTGTGTTGTTTTCGATAAAATTACCAAACTCATCGGTTTAATTCAAGTAGTTTTAGATTATTTTGGGGGGTATTCATCGAAAAAGAAAATAATTAGAAATACAAATTATTCTCTTTTCATTCAAAAAATCAATAAATAGTATTATATCACTAAATTTCATTCATATTTTAATAAACTTCAAATCACTCTTTCGCATCATCTGTATTATCAAAAAAACGAATTTGCCTCTCTTTCATATTTTTTCTGCTGTCCCTGCATATTTATCTAAAAATTTTGCCAAAAATACTAAGGGTACATCTCAAATGGGTGCATAACAAATTAGCTACGCTGCTCTTTGGGTGTCGCTTAGTCAATTTGTATTACGTAGGGAAAAGCCTTGTCTTTTCCTTCCATACAGGTATTTTTTTTGATACAAACAGCTAGTTTAGGAAAAACCTTGCCTTTTCCTAAACATATTGTGTATTTTCGGTTGAAATATCAAAGACCGACTAGGAAAAGGCTACTGCACCCTACTATTTTTTTGTAGAGTAAGTAAGTGGACACCTGCCAAAGCAGCGAAGCTAATTTAAAATGGATAATTGATAATTACATAAAACATTGATTATCAAGCTATTACATTAAAAAATAAGATG
>PFKD01000259.1 GCA_002784125.1 Flexibacter sp. CG_4_10_14_3_um_filter_32_15 | reverse complement strand
TCTGATAATTAAAGTCTGTTTAAACACACTAAAAGCAGTATAAAAAGTTTCGTGCGTTTACCCTAATCTAACTCTAATAAAAATAATTAAAACGATAAAATTTAGTACCTTTTATAAGGTAATGTATAAGACCATTCTACTCCACAATCTTGAGCAGGCCAACATAAAGCACTACTTGGTATAAGAGATTGATATCTGATACAATCAAAGCGAGGTATTAAAAGAGCAGGAACATTATGTGTAAAGTAATTTACTTTACGCATTTTAGTTTGAGTAATAATAGGGTCTTTTGTTGTTACAGTAATATCATAGCCTATATTTCCAGCAACATTAGAACCTGTGGTATCTAACATTAATGTTGTAGCTAAAGAACCACTAAATGTTTTTGAGCCTTCTGTATCATCTTCATAGATTGCATATACTTGTTCAGTATTATCTCCTTCCCAGTTGTAGTCCCAAGTAGAAAACACATCTTTTGTTCTTTTCTTCCTAATATCTTTTCTACTAAATGTTTTACTTTTCAAATCTCCCTCAAAGGAAGTAATATGTCCATTTTCAGGTTTTAGATAACCATCTATACGCCCAATTTTGATTTCAGAACCACCACCATTTCCAGTAAATGAGATAGCCTTATCTTTTTGCTCTCTCAAAATAGCCTTACTATTATAAACTTGGTCTAAGCCTTCTACTCTTTGGATTTTAGGCAGGGGTGTTTTTATTTCCTGCTTGTAAGTAGCAGCATTTTCTCTCAATTCATTGATTCCTACAATTATTGTTAGGTTGTTTTCAAGGTACTCCTCATCAACCCAAACTTGCACAGGTTCACCGTTGCCATAACGAGTTCCATAAGCCTCATCTGTATCTGCTTGAGCTATAACAATAGTAAGAGAAACAGAATTTTCAAAATTATGATTTTCTGAATACGGAATATAGAGGGTAATATCTGTATTTATAGTTTCTAGAGCTACTTTGGTCTTTGTAGAGCTAAAATACTTTCTAAAAGACTGAAAATTTTTGTTTCTTTCTATGAAAGGTTTGTAGTTATATATATCTGAATCTGTAAGTAAGTCTGTTAAAAATACCATTTCATCTAAGTAATACCTAGACTGAATAGCAGAAAAAACTTCATTAAAAGATTTTGGTTTATTAAGAGCTAGTTCACTTATTACTGCTCCTGCTTCTTTAATATCTTTCAGCCGTTGCTTATCTAGCGCAGAAAGATGTTTGTTTTCTTCTAAATTTGTACTTTGTTTTTCTAAAATTGTATTTTCTACCGAGTTTAGCTCACAAGCAGCTAAAGAAGTCAAGCCTAAAATACATAAAGAAATTTTTGCTTTCTTACTGAAAGACTTGACAACATAATTCTTGATTGACAACATAATTCTTGATTTATTACAAATGATTTATTAATTACTTTAGCTGTTTTTAACTAAAGCGATGCAAAGGTAAGAAATATTTTTAGGTCTGCAAGGCTTTTCTGTGAAAATTGTACTATTTTTACAATCCATTTCTGTAATAAATACCTTTCTACTAAATAATATTTGTAAATAAAGGAATTGAGAATTTTATAACAAAAAAAATTGCCTTACTTTTTTGGATAGAAGTAAGGCAATTTTTTGTTTAAAGATTTCTAACAACCACAATAAGAACTTACAAAAATATCGTTTTCTTTTTGCTTGATTTCATAATAACAACCTGCTCCTCCTTCTTTAGGTTCTATACGAATTTGTTTTTTGTCCTTTTCATAAATAATAACGTCTCCTTGATAACCATAATAATATGTTCCTGCTTCATTCTCTGTGGTTTCTTGACTTGCTTTACTAAAATACAAAACATAAAAAATAAAATAGGCTTCTCTTAGTGTTAGACCTTGAAAAGTAAAAGAATCAGAACTACCCGACTCTTCACATTTAGATTCATATTTTACGACATTACCAAACTTCTTTTCAAAAGTTTGCTGACAAGGTTCTTGTATTTCTTCTCCAAAAGCAATACTAAATGAATCTAACGGACACTTTTTTATTATCTTTTCAGAAACTCCAAAACTACTTTCGAAATAATATAAATCAGCAGGAACATAATTGTCTCCCTTGGCTTGATAATTTAGTTCTGGTATAGGAAATTTAGTCAAATAACCATCAAAAACATAGCCTTCCAAATTATTCAAGCTATCAATCAGACTAATTACTTTTACTTTTTGCATTCTTCCTTTTATCTCAAAATGTTCTGTTTCTTGAATCGTCAGTTTTTCAGAAATAGTATCTTGATTTAAGAAAACGAGTTTGGTAGCGTAGGGAAGTTTAGCTAATTTATTACAAGTTAGATTTGCGCTGTCTCTCAAAAACATTCCACGAGAAGCCATGATATTAAATGTGTCTTTTTCTATTACAGATTCTGTTTTTTTCTTTTTTGAAATGGAATTTGTGGAAATAGAAAAGCTAGTCAATGTTGCAAAACTAAAGGCTAGAAGAAGTGATAATCAATAATTGATTTTCATATTTTTGATAATTGAAGTTGCAACACATCTTTTAATCAGTAAAAAAATCATTTTATTAAACTCCTTACAGAAGAGTCAGTTTTCAAAATATCTTTAAGTTCTGCCCAAGAAAATAAAAAAACAGGTGGTATATTTACTCTAGGTAATATTTCGCCTCTCCCATAAGTGAATTCTATTCCCTTTTCAGTAATTACAAAATCTTCTGTTGGTTTGAGGCTCTCCATAAAATACCCATGTTCCTCTAAAGAAGTTGAACCTTGTTCTTTTGCATATTGAAGAGCTTTATTTAAAATACCCTTTTGAATTTTAGAAATTCCTTCTTCATCAAATAAATCAGAAAGTGTTATTTTTTTGTTGTTTTTCAAATCCAATACTAAATAAGAAGCATAATCATAACTTCCAGCTCCCCCTCCATATTCATCTCCATAAAATAATATACTGACAAAATAATTATCATTATACAAAACCTGTATTTGCTCATGTTGATACCATTCTGCCGATAAACCTACTACCTCATCAGAATTAGCATCTATATAAAAATCAAAATACTCTTTTTTCTTTTTGGCTAGGGCTTCTTTTGCATCGCCTTCATACTTCTGTTGTCTTTGTAGAATAGCTTGTATAGAATCTAAGTTGGATTGCTGAGGTACTTCTGTTACTACCAAAATTTGAGATGCAAAGGAAGCTACTGGCGACTCTTTTTCCCCCTTAACTAATTGAACACCTCCACTATCAGCCAAAATTTCAAAAGTTATTTTTTTGATACCAGTATCTGTTTCTATTTTTTGATCTACTATTGTAGTGAGAGAATCAGTTTCGTTTTCATTTGCTTGAGCATCAGATTTTTTTCCACAAGATGAGAAAAGACAAGTACAAATAGAGAAAAACAAAGCGAAAGTAAAAATATTTTTTTTCATAAGATTTAAAGAATAATTAAGTGGAATGAAATTTTAATTACTCTAAAATAGTAAAAAAAATAGTTTTTTCATACTCTACCCTACTAAAAAGGTAAATTTTGCATAAAAAAAAAGAAAAGTA
>PFKD01000135.1 GCA_002784125.1 Flexibacter sp. CG_4_10_14_3_um_filter_32_15 | reverse complement strand
TTTTATTCCTGTTTTGGGTTGGATTCCACTTGCTATTCGTGGTTATTCTAAACCAAAAGGAGAAAAATAAAGAGGACTCTTCCGACTTTTTAGCGAAACACCGTGTGTTCAGTTCCTCAGAACTGAACCGTAACTTTGTATTTAACTGTCAACTAGTGCCGTTTGGCTACTCTGTAGCGCTAATAAAATTCATTTTTACGATTCTACCAAGGTTGCGTTATTCTGCAACTAAAAAGCAAGAATGAGAAGTGTTACTCATATTGATTTTTGGTCTTTTTAAATCAAAATTATATTTTTATGAAACAATTACTTATCACATTTATAGGATTTGTTATTTTACTTTCTTCTTGTCAAGAGAAAAAGAATAAGGAAAAAAACAAGTAGAAATTACAGAGGAAAATTCAGATGATATGGAAATGATGGAAGCTGTAGGAACAATGCGACAAAAAAATGTTAGTATTGATAAAGATTATTTCAAGAAATTTGATAAAATAGAACTTCTCTATTATCCTAATAGTAAAAGAGCTATGTTTACTATGGGTTGTGATACATTATTGAAAAATGGTGTTTTTCAAGTTGATTCTCTTCAAGAAAGAGTTATATTAGACAAAGAACAAGAAGAAAGTCTAAACAGAATAGTTTCACAAAATAGTGGAGGAAATAACCCAGCAGATTGTTATATGCCAAAACATGCTATTCTATTTTATAGAAATAATAGGGTAGATAGCTTTATAGAAATATGCTTTGAGTGTAATCAATCTTGCTCTTCTTTTTCCTCTTATTATTTAGGAGATATACAACTTAATAGTTTAAAGCCATTATTTGATGAAATTCTAAAAACTGAAAATGATTCTTTGTAAAAATATTAAACAAAAAATCACTCACTTGTCGATAATACAATTCTAAAAGTAGTTCCTTTGCCCACTTCTGATTTCAAGACACTAATTTTTCCATTGTGATATTGTTCTACAATTCTTTTTGCTAGAGTAAGTCCTAGTCCCCAACCTCGTTTTTTTGTAGTAAACCCGGGTCTAAAAACGGTTTTGATTTGACTTGGAGGAATTCCTTTTCCAGTATCTGTAATATCCAAAATAAGTTGTTTTTGACTTCTATTAGACGAAAAATATAAGGTTATACTTCCTTTTCCTCCTGTTTCTGTCATGGCATCAACAGCATTTTTACAAATATTTTCGATGACCCACTCAAAAAGAGGTTTATTGATTAAAGCATACAATTTAGCATCTTTATTTGCTCTAATGGTCAGCTTTACTTTGGTAGAAATTCTTTTTTTGAGATATTCAGTTACGCCTTCGGTTACTTCCAAAACATTTTCAGAAGTCAAATCTGGAATAGAACCAATACTTGAAAAACGCCCTGTTATCATAGTAAGCCGTGCAATATCTTTTTCTATTTCCTGCAAAATATCTTCTTCTACACTTTGGTCGGCTCTAAAATATTCTACCCACGCCATAAGCGCAGAAAGTGGTGTACCGAGCTGATGCGCTGTTTCTTTTGCAAGCCCTACCCACACTCTATTTTGTTCGGCACGACGAGAAGAACTAAATAAGAAATAAGCAAAAATTAAAAAGACGGAAATAAGTGAAAGCTGTGCATACGGAAAATATTTGAGTTGAGTAAGCAAGGTAGAGTTTTCATAGAAGATATAATATTTCCATTCTTCCGAAACTTTTACCTCAATAGGTGGGTGTGCTGCTTTCATCGAAACCAAGTGTTCTCTCAAAATCTCATCTTTTTCCTCTTGTGTAGCATTTTTTTTGAACTCAATATTTCTTGATTCATTGGGGTTGCCATCTTCATCTGCAATAATCATTGGAATAGATTGGTTTCCTTGCAGGATATTTGTTACTAAAAAGTTAAGCATCAAACTATCCTCTACTTGTACCACTAATTCTTGTGCTTTTGCAACCAAATCAATTTGTTCTTGTTCACGCTTTGCCAAACTATCTACCAGTTCATTGGTATAATAAAGGGAAGCCAAACCGATAAGCGAAGCAAAAAGAATAACAATCCATTTGAGTTTGGAAGGAGATTGATTTATTGAAAGCATAGTTTATGACTAATTTTTGACTAATTTTGCAGTCAAATTTATAAAAAATACAGCATAAAGGCAGTTATTTATTTTTTGATGGTAAGAAAATAATACGAAAACGAACTTATTAAGCAAAAATAGAGTTTAAAGAAAACCTAATTATTTTATTTGGTGCTAATTTATCATTATAAATTTGTCATTTTTTATTCCACTTTTTACCCCAAAACTACGATGAAAAAAAACAAGCAGAAAAAACTAGAGAGAAAACGTGAAAAATTAGCAAAAAAAATAGATAAAAAGTTGGATTATGAATTTGAATTTTTGGGAATGCGAGTAAATGATTTGCTCAGAAATGCTACTCATGAAGTAATTGCACATCCCAAAATTCAGAATAAAATGTCGTATTTACATCTTTGCGCTATGTTTTTTAATGAAGACAAACTCAAAGATTTTTTGGATATGCCAGAATGGGACGAAAAAGTAAAAGAAAGAAAACAACTTCTTACTGTCATTGGAAAAGTTAGAAAGGAACTCAAAGACATTGAAGACAAGCTCTATAAAAGTATGATAGACAAAAAAGATGAGAATTAGAGGGACGATAGAATAGAGAATAGGGGTGAGGGGGTAGAGAATGGAAGTGAGGGAATAATAAATTTTTTAATTTGATATTCAGTTCTGATTTCTAAAATCTAACTTCTAAATTTATTTTATTCTGAACTTTTCTTTGTTCTTCTCAGTTGTAGTTGTATATTTGCAACCCAATTGATTTTCGAAAGTAAAAAGCAATTTGTATAAATAACATAAAGTTAATTATCATTACGTAATTTGTAATTCATAATTTTCTTCAATGGGGCTGACTGGTTTCGACAGGACGAGTCTTTGCGTGTATAAGCATGTAGGCTAATGAGAAAACTAGCCTTATATCGATTTCTCAAAACAACAATCGGCGAATCTAATTACGCCATGGCTGCCTAACTCTAGGAGTTAAGTAACCATTGTCTTTGCTTAGTGTCTTTACTCTTCCGACACTAACATCCGTTTACCATGTAAACACATAGACATCAACCCCCGTAAGAGTGAAGCAAGGATGAGTTCAACGGCATCTGCGACGAAAATTCAGTTGATACGGAAAAACCTTGGACGTTATCGCCTAGTTCTTTTCCGACAATTAATAGGATAACTAAACATGTAGAAACCACGACGAACGCCGTATCTGGACGTGGGTTCGACTCCCACCAGCTCCACAATCTTGAAGGCATATCTTAATTGATATGCCTTTTTTTTGCTTTAAATGGAGTTTTTGCTATATATTTGTGTACAAACCTGAAGTCTAAATATTAATTTCAATTCCACAATGGATACGATTAATTGGAATGATAGAATTATTTGAGTAATTCTTATTTATAGTTTCAATTCCACAATGGATACGGTTAATTTTTTTGTTTAGACAGACAACGGTCTGTCTTTACTTTGTTTCAATTCCACAATGGATACGATTAATTTCTTATTTTAAAGAAGATTAAAAATGCTACTTACT
>PFKD01000061.1 GCA_002784125.1 Flexibacter sp. CG_4_10_14_3_um_filter_32_15 | reverse complement strand
ATCCACAGGATTTTGATTAAAAAATAGTAAAGTCAAACTTAGACCAAACACAATATGACGAATTACTAACCTTAACTTCTTATATTGAATCTTATGATAATAAAAGATTAAGTTTGTTTATTGAGCTTTCCGAACTTAGAAATGAGCCTTTGAATAGTATTTTAGAACAATTTGAAATAAAATCAGTAGAATATGACGGCTAATGAATTGAAAGAGTTGGTCATTGAAAGGGCAAAAGGGCTTTGCGAATACTGTAAAAGTCCTGCAAATATCTCTTCACAACCTTTTGTTTTAGAACATATTTTCCCAAAAAGTAAAGGAGGAAAAACAGAGGAAATGAACCTTGCTTTTTCTTGTCAAGGTTGTAACAACCATAAGTACATTAAAATAAAAAGTATTGATAACATTACCAATAAGGAAGTAGATTTATTTAATCATCGTGTAGAAAAGTGGTCAACTAATTTTTCTTGGAGTGCTGATGTCCTTACTATTTTAGGAATTACGGCAACAGGAAGAGTAACAGTAGAAGAGTTGAAACTTAACAGAGTAGAACTACAAAATTTAAGAAAGTTGTTGGCTTCTGTAGGCAAACATCCACCTTCAAATTAATCTAAACTAGCAATAAACAAAAATAGAAAAGTAAAATTTTAGAATTTTGCTTGATAGGAGTTTGGTAAATTTGTATGTTTAGATAAAATATTAAATCTACGCTCAAAAACGTAATTGCTATTCATCTAATGCAAAACTATTCAGCAGGTTACACCAACACAACCAATCATTTTGTGATTCAGAATTTACCTTTTTTCTCTCAAAAAGTAGTGGTGGAAGAAAAGACTAAGTTTGCTTTTTTATTGCGTTTTTTGCAGCGTAGTTGGGTAATGCCCTTGCCTGTGGAATTGACTGAGAGATTTAATACTCAAAATAATCAAACGGAAAATTATATTCCTCTGCTTCCTGTACAGATTTCAGAAAAGCATACATATGTTCCAAAATGGAAATTTGAGCAGCAGAGTAAACAAAATAGTTCTGAAAAAGCAATGCATTTGTTTTTGCGTGAACGTTTACAAAATTATTTACCCGAATGGGGATTTTTAGAGTTTTTGTTTTGGGCAAATGCGCCTTTATCAGATGTTTTACAGCAAGAAATAGCTCAAGATAATACAGATAAAGAATTAAAAAATGCAGTTATAAATTTTTATTTACCGATTGCAGAACTTGCCGTTTTGATTGTTGCAGGGAGTGAGGACAGAGAAAAACAACAGAAAATTGAGCAAAAACTGCGTTCGAAGGGAATTTATGTAGTCAGTTTTACGGCAGAAGAAATTATAAATGAAACCGATTTGATTCGTGAAAAAATGGAATGGATTCGCCACCAAGTAGAAAAACCTATTTTTTCGAATAAACTTAGAGAGTGGAACAGAACCTCGACCAATCAGCCACGAGAAACAATTATTCAACAAATTTGGTGGAAAGCTGCCCTTATTCGTATTCAAATACTGACGGCAGAACTTCTTTTTAGGGGAATTTGGAAAATAAATAACAAGGACGACGACACATGGAAAGCTGTTTTTTTGATGAGAGAAAAAGAACAAATTCCTAAAGAAATTATAAAATTAGCGATTGAAAGCGTTCAAAAATTGATTTTGCAACTCTTTCCAAAATTAGAATTTACTGCGCCTAAAATTTCTATCACTACTGTTTTTTCAGAAAATGATTTAATAAAAAAAAATAATGATAATAAAAATAGTAATGAACTACTAAAAATAGATTTTAGTATTCTACACCGTTGGACAGATTCTGATAAGAATACTAATTGGATAAAAATCAGAAATGATTATGCAGAAAATTATCGCTTTTCGTTTCATTCCGACGAAGGAAAACCTTTATCCAAACAGCTTCCTATTTTTTCACATTCGTTTTCATATCCATCTTTAAAAAATGAGTTTTATAATTGGAGTTTTGAAAATAATGAAGATATAAAACGTACTGAATTTTTGCTTAATTCTTTTTCTAATCAGAATTTCAGTGAAAATAAAAATCAATCTTCTTTCCTTCAAATTTTGCTTGCAAAGGCGCTGAATGGTCAGTCTGTTTTGGCAAATCTTCCTCTGCAAACAGATTCTATTTTGCTTTTTGGTTGGCTTTCTGTTCTGCAATCTTCGCCTTCGCTTTTGGTTTGTGCTTCTACCGATACAGCGTTGGATAAAATGGAGGAATTAAGTAAAAATGGAATGGATAAAGTTACGGTTTGGCATTCCGAAATGAGCAGCCAAGAAGTAAAACAAGCGCAAGATTTAGTCAAAGAAAATAAAGTTTTTTTACTTATCCTGACAGCCGATTTATTGAATACAAAAACATTTATAAATTTTATAGATAATAATGAACATAAAGAAAATAAAGAAAAAAGTAATAAAATAAACTGGGCCTATTTTTTAGTTGATGAAATGCATCGTTTTTCGGAGTGGAGTCCACAGCACAAAGAAGAATACATTGCGTTAGAACGCATTTATTATAACTATTTTTATACTGATTTTCACAAAGTACCTTTTGTATTTTTGTCGCATTTTCTGGATAAATCTGTTTCAAAAACCATTCAAAATACGTTCAAAATAAATTCAACTAATTTTTATGCTTCTGTCTGTTCGTCGGATTATTTAGAAAATAAAGTTGCTAATTTTGAATTTATAGAAACAGAAAACACCTATTCAGCACTTGTAAATCTTCTAAAAAAGATTCAAAATGAAAAGCAAAATGAAGAAAATAAAACGAATACAGGAATAATTTTTACTTCTGGCGTAAATGGAAGTACAGGTTCTTATTTGCTTTCAGAGCGTTTGGAGTTTGATTTGAAACGAAAAGTTTATCCTTATTCTGTCGAAATCCCAAATGATTCGCACGACGACAAAGAAACACATTTTATCAAACGAAATTATTTGAGAAATGCACTCAAAACAAATAAAAACTTGCTAATTGCCTCTACTTCTGCACTAAATTCTGGAATTAATCTTGAAAATTTAGATTTTATTATTCAATATGGATTACCAAAATCTTTGACAGAACTCTTAGACATTTCGAATCGCACAAAAAAACAAAATTCAAAAACGTATATTATTTTTCAAAAAGAAAAAGACGAACAAACACTTTTAAAACTCTTTGAACCAACTACTCGCCTTTCGGATATTCGCAATATGAATAGAGATGTGAGTTGGCTGGGTGGCGATATGTACAGGCATCTTTTAGAATGGGCTGCTAGAGTTGAGCCTGTTGAGGAAGAAGTGGAGTTTATGAAGCAATTTTATGATAAATATTGTTTGGTTTCTGAAACAGAAAATGCTATAAATGAACAAGATAACACTATTATTAAAATTTCGGAAGTCGAAATTTCAGATTTAGATTTTAGACTTTTTTCTCAAAAAGTAGATAGAAAACTAGCCGTTGAACGAACAATTATTCGTTTTTATCAAATGGGAATTTTGTCTAACTGGGAATATTCGACACATATTTCGAATACAAAATTCAAGATTTGGGTACAAAAGCACGATCAAAATAGTGTTCGCTCTCATATTTTTCAGATTATACAAACCCATCAATCTGACTTTGAAATTCATAAAGATGAGAAATATGCGACTATTTTTTCAATGAAAAATTATTCTATCTTAGAAAAGTATTCTTTCTTATTCTTGCAATGGATTCATGAAAATAGTATTTATCATCTCAAAAATAATCTAAAAGAAGTTTATAGTTATGCAAAAAATCCAGTAGTTGATAATAAACCTATTACTTCCGTGTTTGCTGAGTCTTTTCTTCATCATTCTTCTATCAATCGACTACTTTATTTTATTGAAAAAGAGAATTTGAATACAGAAAATGAGCTTTATTCGCTTTCAGAACAAGAAATAGATTGGATTTTTGAAGAAATAATAAAAATAACAAAAGAAGAAGAAAAAATTCAACTAAGTTTGGATTTTGTAGAAAAATGGCTAAAAAGAGTTTCTCAGAATACAATTTTAGATTTTTATAAAGCTGTTTTAGAATTGCAGTTAGATAAATTTGACGCAGAAAATGCTCCCAAAACGTTATTTAATTCGACTAATATCATAATTAAAAGTACAATTAAAAATGACAATCTTGATTTGTTTATAAAAAAATATGTATCTTTTGGGAATAATCTATCTGAAGAAGCAAAATCATATTTGTCGGAAAGCATTTTGAAAAATGAATTTGAAATGAGTTTGGATAATAATCTAATAAATAAACACCAACGAGCTACTCAAATTTATTCTAGTTTAAAAGATATTTATAGTCTTACTATTTTACTTCAAGCAGAAATAGAAAAAATGAATACAATTTGTTTTGAAGTTCAAGAAAATCATTTAGAAAAAATATAGATAATCGTAGCTTCTCAAAACCAAAAAACGAATGCTATTTTAATGGAAACTAACAAAAAACCGTATGCTATTTTTGATTATTCAGAATTTCCTTTAGTTCATGTCAAACTAACTGATGTAGAAATTACGGATCAAAACTTTAAAGAATATGTAGATGAGGTAGGCAAAATTTATGAAAAGGGGCGTTATGCAGTTATTTTAGATGCGACAGATACAAAATATGTAGCTGCAAAATACCGTGTTTTACAAGGAAATGCACTAAAAGTAAATAAAAATAATGTTGCTCAATTTTCCATTGGAATGGCAATAATTGCTCCTTCTGTTTTACAAAGAATGCTTTTAGAAGCTGTCTTTATGATAAAACCTTATCCTAGTGAAGTAAAAGTCTGTAAAACTAAAGAAGAAGCTACAGAATGGATAAATGAACTTTTAGAAAAAGAAAACACCCAACATTAATAAAATGGGAAAACAACCTTATGCAACTTTCGATTATTCAGAATTACCTATCGTAAAAATAGAGTTTACAGGAGAAAAAGCAACTGATGAAAATTTTAAAAATTATTTAGAAGAAACGGCTGCCATTCCATCAAAAACAGATCGTTATATTTCTATAATGGATACTTCAAAAGCATCTTATTTAGAAGCCAAGTACAGAATTATGCAAGGAAAATATCTGGAAGAAAATAAAGAGCGCATCGAAAAACAAGCCATTGCAGCTATATTTATCGCTCCTTCATTTTTACACAGAACTGTATTAAAAGCTATTTTTTTGGTAAAAACTTATCCTAGTCCTGTTTTCATTGTGAGTAGTGAAGAAGAAGCTAGTGAAAAAGTAAATGAGCTTTTGGAAGAAGAAAAAAGCTAAAATTAAAATAAAATTTAGATAAGTAATTGATAACTAGCAAATTATACCTTCAAACCAACTACGATAATATCATCTAATTGCTCCAAACCGCCTTGCCATTCCTTGAGCGTGTTTTCCAAAACTTCCTTTTGTTTTTTAAAAGTAAGCCTATGATTTTCTTCTAATAACTCTATCAAATAATTGGATTGGAAACGTTTTCTAGTTGTCTGATTTTCTCCAAACTGGTCTTGATACCCATCTAAAAACATATAAAAACAGGTCGTTTCTTCGACAGAAATAAAATGTGTCGTAAACTCTCGTTTTTCTTCTTTTTGTTTTCCTCCAATCGCTTTTGTATTTCCTCTTATTTTATGTGTAGTTCCATTTTGAATGTAAATTAGAGGAACTTTTGCACCTGCATAAGCTACTTGTTTTTGTTCTTTATCGATTACCAAGATAGCAACTTCCATTCCATCTGAATTGTCTTTTTGTTCTTGTTTGAGCGCATAACGAACGCCTTTGTGCATACGCTCTAAAATTTTGGCAGGGTCTGAAATTTGAGCTTCAATTACAGAATGAGTAAGCAAATCATTTCCTATCATAGACATAAATGCCCCCGGAACGCCATGTCCTGTACAATCTCCTACAGCAAAAATTTGTTTCCCCTCTAATTCTCCAAACCAATAAAAATCTCCAGAAACTATATCACGAGGTTTGAATAATATAAAATGCTCATCAAAAACTTTTTCTAAGCGACTTGTTTTTGGAAGAAGAGTAGACTGAATATCTTTAGCATATCGAATACTATCGGTAATAAATCGATTTTGCGCTTCCATTTTGGAATGCGTTTTCTGTAATTCCTTATTTTTATCTTCTATAAAATCTCTTTGCGCCATTATCTCTTCTTCTATTGATGTAACTCCTCATTTTGAGTCATTATTTCTTCTTGTTTTTGGGTAATTTCTTGTGTTCGCTCTTTTACCAAAACTTCCAGTTTTTCACTTTGCCCTTTTTGTATTTCTAATAATTCTTCTTGCATACTTTCTCTTTCCTTCTTAAAAATACGGTATCTATCACTCAAAGCAATCGAAAACAATACAATTTGAATAACAAAACCTACTTCGCCATCTTCAATATTAGAAAGTTTGAAGATTTTATCTAACAATTCTTTTTGATTTGGTTGTGAAATTCCCATTTTTGCAAGTTGTTTTATTTTAAGTTTGAAGTACTGTACCCTACTATTTTTATTTTTTAATCTCAACGACGGTTGAAAAATAAAGCAAAACCAACCGAAGTTTTAAAAAATAGTAGAGTACAGTAAGTTTGGGTGTATAACAAATTGTCGTTTTTTGTAGGGAAAAGGCAAGCCTTTTCCCTACGTAATACAAATTGACTAAGCGACACCCGAAGAGCAGCGTAGCTAATTTGTTATGCACCCATAAGTTTGGAGTTTGTAGATATAACGAAAAATTATTTTATAAAGTTTGTTTTCTGTAATTGCTTATTAATTTCCAATCCTAACTCCAACAAAAAAAGTACGAGGAGCAGCCGTCCCATAAACATAATTACTATCTCTATTTTTCCCACTATCAAAATCGTTTTGATAGGCATTAAATAGGTTTTTTATTCCTCCAAAAAGCTGCAATTTTGAATTTGTTTTATCTAAAAACTGCAAAGGAATATCATAACTTGTTCTGAAGCTAAATTCTGTAAAAGTATCAGAAGTTTTATATTCATCAATGGTTTGTTCTGGTGCGCCTGCAAAATGAATAAGCTGCATTTTTCCTGTATAAACGACATTCATATTGAAAGAAAAACGTTTGTTTGGTGTAAATGAAAAGGTAGCAAAACCGTAATCATTAGGCGTTCTTAAGAATTCTCTTTTAGGTTCTAAGCCTTCAATATTCTCTATGGGCTCATCAAAAAGACTTTTTTGAAGTGTAAAACCGACTTCTAACTGTGCTTTTTTGTTGTAATTTACTCGTGTTTCTAGCGTAATTCCTTGGACGGTTGCGCCATCGCCATTTCGTTTTTCAAATTTTTGTCCAAAATTATCCTCTCCATTTGGCGACAAATAAAAAGCATTTTGAAGATGCGTATAAAAACCTTCTACCGTAAAACCTGCAATGAAATTTTCTGTTGATTTATCGTAATTCAAAGACGTGCTAAAGCTATTCGAACGCTCTTGTTTTAGATTTTCAGCTAGACTAATTCTTGAAATTCCTCCTCCTGCAAAAGCAATGTGCATATCGGCATCAAAAGCCTGTGGCGCACGAAAACCTGTACTCCAAGTAGCACGAAGTTGCATTTGTGGTTTGATTGTATACAAAAAAGACAAACGAGGACTAAAAATAGGATTCTCAACAAAATTATGTTTGTCCATTCTAATTCCTGAAAGTAGATTTAATTTATTTGTAATCTGCCAATCACTTTGAAGAAAAACACCTAAATTCTGTGTAGTTTGGTCAATTTTATAATTATAGGCTTCTATCACGTCCAAAACATCGTCAGTTACGTATTCAGAACCAAAAGTGAGAATATTATTTCCACCTAAAAAATCAGAAAGATTATGATTAAATTGAATTCCTGCTTGATAGGTTGAGTTTTCAGAAATTCCATAAGGAGGGTTTTCTAAATGATTTTGAAGTTCTTCTATCGCTTCTTCATCTGGAATAATTCCTGTATAATGTTTTCTGTCTGTGTTTTGAGTAGCCAAAAAAGCAATAAAAGACGAATTTCCACCATTAAAATTGATTTGATAATCGATATTTCCTACCAAAACATTATGCGTTCGTTCTTCAGATTGTAGAGCCAAATGAGCAGGTTTGTCTGTCATTTCTCCCCCAAAACGATATTCATTGATGCTACTAAAACTGACTTCTAATTTTTGATTATCGGTAGGACGAAAAAACAGATTTGCACCAAAAGAATTATTCTCTAGTTTTGGTAATTCGGAAAAATTATCTCCGTTGTGGTCGTAAAAATCTCGTTTCCTATTATTGATAAAAAAAGAAACTCCTGCATTGCGTTTCTCTGTCAAGACGGTTGCATTTCCTGTAATGATATTGTCGTTTGATTGTGAATTTATGTTTTGATAGGTATAAGCTAAATTGTAATTATTTTCTTTTGGAATCTTTGTAATTACATTCACAACGCCACCAATCGCACTAGAACCATACAAAACCGAACCACCACCACGCACAACCTCAATGCGTTCAATCATATTTACAGGCAGTTGTTCCATTCCATACAATCCCATCAAGGGACTAAAAATAGGGCGCCCATTTATTAATATTTGAGAATATCCACCAGCCAAGCCATTCATTCGAAGCTGTGTATAATTACACGTCTGACAGTCCGTTTCTACTCGCAAACCTGCTTGAAATTTTAATCCTTCCGACAAATTACAAGATTGTGTATTTACTAAAGTTTTGCTATCAATAATATCCACCATAACGGCTGCATCCGTTTGTTTTTTTTCTGTGCGTGTTGCCGTAACTACAATTTGATTCAATGCAGAAACTGATTCTTTTAAATCAAAATTAACTTCCAAAACTGGATTTTCTTCATTTAAAACAACTATTTTACTTTGCATTTCAAATCCCAAATAAGAAGCTAGAAGGGTGAAAGTTCCAAAAGGAATTTGTTTTAATTCATAGCTTCCATTCTTGTCGGTTGTCGTTCCGATAATTTGATTATCTATTTTTTCTTTTATCTGAATAGTAGCAAGACCGATAGTTGAGCCTTCTGAGGTTATTTTTCCCTTTATTTCTCCTTGTGATTGATTTTGAGAATTTTTTTGAGAATGAGCAGAAAAAGAAATAAACACTAAAAATACTGTAAAAAGTAGAGTTTGTATTCGCATGAGATAAATTATTTATTAGTTTGAGTTTTCTATTTTAAAAATTTGATAGTGCAAATATAAAAAGTTAGAACACTCTAACAAAATTTTTAGACAATCAATTTTTCTTATTTTTTGAAATAAAAACCAATTCTTATTTTTAAGTTTGGGTTTTGGTGCGTAATTTTGGGTATTCTAAAAACTCTTTTATTATTCAAGTTGTAATGATAAAGTAGTTCATTAACCATTAAAAAATTAATTACTAAGTAAATATGTTGAATCAATTCAAAACTATCTTAGCTTTTGCTGCGCTTTTGGTTTTCTTTACAGCTTGTGGCGAGCATAATCAACCTGCACCAAATAAAGGCAAAAATCTAGATAGCGAACGCATTTATGGTCCAAGCAGAGAGGCAGAACCAATACAGCTTTCTAATAAGTATGATGACCCAGAAGGAATTGTTGATCGTACAAAGGCAATTTATTCTAAAATGTATGCTCCAAAAGAGGTGAAAAGCACAAGAAATGATTATCCTGTAAAAGAAACTGGAACAACAGAAGAAGTAAAAGTAGAAGAAACTACTACTGAAACTACGCCAGAAGAAACTACAACAGAAGACTCTACGGCTACACAAGAGTAATTTTTTTGTATCTTGATTTTCTTTTGATAAAAAACATCCTATTTTATAAATGCCCTATTGGTATTGATTGAAATAGGATTTTTTTGGACTAATTTTTATTAAAAAACCAACCTTTAACGAAAAATATGAAATAAGGTTTGGATTTTTTGCAACCAAAATGCCATCTTGTAGGGTCATTATAGTAAAAAATAGATACATTTGTAGAACAGCTAATTTACTTACTACAAGTAAAACTAACAAGAGATACTTCTAAGGAAAATTAAAAGAATATTAATCAATGATTCTAACTAAAAATAAATATATACTGCCTTTACTTCTGTTTCTGATAACTTTTGTAGGAATTAGTTTTGACATAAAAGCACAAGACAAAACAAAAAAACAAACGGAGAATCAATCAGAGAAATCAAATAAAATAAGAAAAGAAGGTAGAAAAATAAATGTTTCAAAAAATCAAGCTGAAAAATCACCTAATGAAAAAACAACTTATTTTTCTAGTGATAGCATAACCATTTCTCATATTCATTTGGAATGCCACAAAAAGACAAAAGATAGAATTATTTTACGAGAACTTGCTATATATGAAGGTTATAAAATCCATAGAAAAGATATAGAAACTATTTTAGAACAAGAATCAAATAAGATTTTTAATACTCGTCTTTTTGTTACGGTAGATATTTTTTATGAAGAATTTACGAAAGGAGAGCTAGATATTATTATTAGTTTGACAGAGCAATGGTATATTTATCCTATTCCTTTAATAGAACTTGCAGACCGAAATTTTAATGTTTGGTGGAATCAACAAGGTAGAGATTTGAGACGTTTGGAGTATGGAATTAGAGTAAAACATAATAATTTTAGAGGGCGTAAAGAGGAACTATCATTTCTCTTTCAGACAGGTTTTACTAACAAATTTGACCTTCGTTATTCTGTTCCCTATATCAATAAAGCACAAACTTTAGGACTTAATATTTCTGTTGGCTATGCCGAAAACACAAATGTAGGTTATATTACAGACCGTGATACGCTTCGTTTTATAGAAACTCCTGAAAGAGATGTGCTTAGTTCAAGGTTTTATAGTGGTATTTCTCTGACAGCTCGCAGTCATTTTTATGACCGTCATACTTTTTTCGTGGGTTATAAAAACCAAACGATTGCTGATACAGTAGCTCAATTGAATGGAAACTTTTTTGGAGAAGGAAAAACAAATCAACGTTTTGTAGCGCTAGAATATAATTTTTTTAGAGATTTGAGAGATAGAGCCAATTATCCATTAAAAGGCTATTATTTTTTATTTGCCGTTCAGCAGCAAGGCTTAGGAATCAAACAGAATGAGTTTAGTTTGTTTACGGCTCGTACAGAGTTTGCCAAATTTATTCCTCTTTCCAAAAAACTCTTTTTTCAATCTTCTGCTAATATGAAACTGACTTTTGCCCAAAATGCGCCTTATGCAAACTTGCGTGGAATGGGTTATGGACGTGATGTAATTCGTGGTTTTGAGTATAATGTAACTGAAAGCGAACAGCATTTTATTTTGAAAAATACAATGCGCTTCAAACTTTTTGAAAATACATTTCGATTGAATAAAATGCCTTCTCAGTTTTCAAAAATTCCTGTTGCTATTTATCCAAAAGTTTATTTTGATGCAGGTTATTCACAGCTTTTAAATCCGTATGAGTCCAATTCACTTCCTAATCAATGGTTGTACGGAACGGGGGCAGGAATTGATGTTGTTCTTTATTTTAATATGGTTTTGAGAGCCGAATATTCATTTACAAGTACGGGAATTTCTGGACTTCGCTTGGGTTGGAAAGCTGATTTTTAGAATTTGTTTATGTTTTTTTTCTAAAATTCTGTTTTTTCATTAAAAATGAATAGATTTATTTGTTTATAATTTACTTCGCCGTTGTTGGTGTCCTCACTAACGACACAAACCCACCTTATTTTGTTTGACTTAGATAAATGGCAAGAAATATTTTTTACCATAAAACAGAACAAACTGCGTACTTTTCTGACTGCATTTGGTGTTTTTTGGGGAATTTTTATGCTCGTTTTTATGCTTGGTGCAGGAAGTGGACTTGAAAACGGAGTAAAACAAGAGTTTGCTGGTTTTGCTTCAAATGCGCTTTTTGTTTGGTCAAGAAAAACGACAATTCCTTACAATGGATTACAAGCAGGAAGGCGTTTTCAATATACTTTAGAAAATGTAAAAGCACTCAAAAAGAAAGTCAAAGAGATTGAAATTGTTGCACCTAGAATAGGTGTTGGGGTTGTGCCGATGAGCTATGGGACAAAATATGCTTCCTATGAGATGCGTGGAGAAACACCAGAACTCACTCAAATCAATGCTAAAATAATGTTGGCAGGACGTTTTTTGAATCAATTTGATATTGATGAAAAAAGAAAAGTAGCCGTTTTGGGTCAATCTGTTGCAAAAGAACTTTTCGGAACAGAAACAGTAGAAAATAATCCAGAAGAAATAATAGGAACATATTTTAAAGCTAGAAATGTATTTTTTCAGATTATAGGAGTTTCAAGAGAAGTAAGAGCAGGAAACAGAGCGCAAGAAGAAGAGGAAGCTGTTTTTATTCCTATCACAACGGCGCAACAAATTTTCAATATGTCAGACAAAATTGATTGGTTTGTCTGTACAATAGACCCAAAAGCTGATGCCATTGAGATAGAAAAAGAAGTAAAATCAACATTAAGAAAATATCATTCTGTTTCGCCTGAAGATTTTTCTGCGATTGGTTCGTGGAATACAAGCAAAGAGTTTCAAAAATTTGATACTATTTTTATTGCTATTCGTAGCTTTATTTGGTTTGTAGGAATTTTTACGCTTTTAGCTGGAATTATTGGAGTAGGAAATATTATGATAATTACGGTAAAAGAACGCACTCGTGAAATTGGTGTTCGAAAAGCTCTTGGTGCTACCCCAAACTCTATTGTTGCGCTTATTTTGCAAGAAGCTATTTTTCTGACTGCTCTTCCGGGGTATGTGGGTTTGGTTATAGGAACGGCTGTGGTTTTTGGAGTAAATACTTTATTAAAAACAATGGAAGCCGAAAATCAATTTTTTGCTAATCCTATCATTCAATGGCAAGTAGCCGTTGGTGCGCTTACTTTGCTTGTTATTTCTGGTGTCATTGCTGGTCTTATTCCTGCAATTTTGGCAGCGAGAGTAAATCCGATTGAGGCTCTTAGAGATGAGTAGATTATCATGAAAAAAGGACAAGACGTGTCTTGTCCCTACAATGAGATTTTAAAATTCTTTATAAGAATTATTTCTGCAAACTCTCCCAAATTTTATCTTTCAATGTATCCAAATTCATTTGAGCAACTGCCGAAATAAAAATATGAGGAATCTCTTTTGGCAAATCAGCCTCTAGCATTGTTTTGAGTTCGTCGTCTATCAAATCGGTTTTTGAAATAGCTAGAAGACGTTTTTTGTCTAATAACTCTGGATTGTACTGTTGAAGTTCGCCAACCAAAATATCATATTCTGCTTGAATATTTTTTGTATCTGCCGAAATGACAAACAAAAGCATCGAATTTCTTTCAATATGTCTCAAAAAACGAACGCCTAAACCTTTTCCTTCTGCTGCACCTTCAATAATTCCGGGAATGTCAGCCATTACAAACGAGCGATGATCACGATAAGGAACGACTCCCAAATTAGGAACAAGCGTAGTAAAGGCATAATTAGCAATCTTTGGTTTTGCAGCCGAAACAACAGAAAGCAATGTCGATTTTCCCGCATTGGGGAAACCTACCAAACCAACATCAGCCAAAACTTTTAGCTCTAACGTAAACCAATCTTCGACACAAGGTTCACCCGGTTGAGCATAATCAGGAGCTTGATTGACAGAAGTACGAAAATGAAAATTACCTAATCCTCCTCGTCCTCCATTTAGCAAAATCACTTCTTGTCCGTCTTCCAAAACTTCGGCTACTTTTTCGCCTGTTTCAGAATTTTTTACGACTGTTCCCAATGGAACTTCTAAAATAGTGTCCTCGCCTTGTTTGCCCGAACTTTTTTGCCCACTTCCATTTCCTCCGTCTTCTGCAAAGACGTGTTTTTGGTAGCGCAAATGTATAAGTGTCCAAAGTTGGGCATTGGCACGAATGATAATATGACCACCACGCCCACCATCGCCACCGTCGGGACCACCCAAAGGAACGTGTTTTTCTTTGCGAAAATGTCTAGAACCTGCTCCACCCTTACCAGAGCGAAGAAATAATTTAACGTAATCTATGAAATTAGGAGAATCCAAATCTTTTTTTCAGTTATCAGTTTTTCAGTTATCAGTAAACAGTCATCAGTAACCAGTTATTTAATAACCAGTTAATTGCTATTCAATTAGATAATTGTAATAATTTTTTGAGCAAATTGCATAATTGATAAAAGAATCAATTATTTATTAATCTACAAAGGTAGGAATTTTTGAGTAAGTAATTTTGGTTATTTTATTTTAATGCAATACAAAATACTGGAACTGATTGGTTAAGGATTTATAGGATTAGTAGGATTTTGAATACAGATAACTGCGACTTGATAAAGCAGCGAAGCTAATTGCCTTTTTCTATTTCCCTCCCCCCTCTTTCTAATTAAAATCAGTCTAACATTAATTTTTTATGGCGAAGGAGAGCTAAAAACTGAATATAAAGTGTAGCAGGAGAGTTCGCAAAATTATCTATTCCTTTTTCTGCTCTGATATTCTTACCAAAATAAAAACAAGATAGATTTCCAGAAAGCAAAATATATTCTTCTATTTCCTTTGCTTGTTCACTTAGCTTAGTATCTTGATTATAGATAAGTAATACATCTTGTTGTTTAACTTCGTCTATTTTTTCTCTATAATTATTTTCATTAAAATACTTTATTTTATTTTCATTAAATTTATAATTGCTAAAAAAACGTTTTAAAAAATCTTTAGATTCATCTGAACTCATAATAACAGCAATAGAAGTAGTATTTTTTAGCTCCACATCTTCTTTTTGAGTTAAGATAATTTTTTTCATTTGTTCAGGACTTGCCTCTGCAATCTTGGCTAGATTTCCTATAATTTCAGTTTCCATACTTTCAACCATTTGTTTATGCTCTATATCAATTTGTTTTTTCACATTTTCAATTTTATCTAACAGTTCATTGTTAGTTGTTTCTACTTGTTTGTTAAGTTCTTCTCTTACTCTCTTTTTGTATTCAAGGAAAAAATATCCTATTGCTAATAATGTAACCGTACCTACACTTCCTACAATTATTATTATCCACGTATTTTGAGATTTTACATCTGCTTTAAATTCTTTTGCTTCAGATGTCCAAAAATTCTTTTCTGATTCTACTCTTTTATCAAAACCTCCACCTTCAAACATATATTTCCACGCTCTATCCCTATGAATCAAACTATCAATAGGGTAAACGCACGAAACTTTTTATACTGCTTTCAGTATGTTTAAACACACTTTAACTATCAGAGTAAATTCAATTTGCAAAGTTAAAAA
>PFKD01000029.1 GCA_002784125.1 Flexibacter sp. CG_4_10_14_3_um_filter_32_15 | reverse complement strand
ATTATCAGAGTAAATTCAATTTACAAAGTTAAAAACTAGCTTGATTTGCTTTAAACGAGTACAATTTTTTTTTCGTGCGTTTACCCTAATATGCTTCCTAAAGTATTTATGAAAAACGAACAGAAAACTATATTTGGAATTTCGAAAGATGAAATACTGACTTTAGATAGCGAAACTAACTTTAAACATGACAAAGAATTTGAATGGATAAGACAGATTTCTGTTTATTTTTACAACAGTTTAATAGAATTTAGGAAGAGAAATAAATTTTCTAGCTTGATACAAACATCGCTTTCCAAAAGTCTAAATTCCAATCTTGGTCAGCAAGAATATTCTTATTTAGATTTATTGTTGAGTTTTGTAAATTTCTATAAGAAGAATAAAAGCATAATTTTATTTAAACACATTCAATCTACGTCCCAGAATATCAAAAACACAAATTGGCAGAAAACTATAAGAAAATCTGTTTCAATTCTCAATCAAAATGGACAACCTGTATATTCAAAGTTTTCTGCTAAAAATAAAAAAGTAGATTCTGAAGAAGAACTTCTAACTTATTTTGTTTCTATTCTATATCATTTCAACAAAGAGCATTTACTTCATTTAAAGATTGATAAATCCTACAAAATTATAAAAGGAATTCAGTTTGAAACTCTTCAAAAAAATGGCTTATCCAAACTAAAAAAGATAAAGTATAAATATTTCAATGATACTTTGAAAAAAATATATTACTTATGTGAAGCCTACTTTCATCAAACTAGCTTAAATAATGCGAAAGAAAATAGAGAGGAATTTATATCGATCAATAATTACAATCTAGTTTTTGAAGATATGGTAGATAAATTATTTTCAGATAAAATAGAAGATATTGTTAATGAAGAAGGCCTATCACTCAAAAATTTAAAGTACAATGAAGACGGAAAAATAATTGACCATGTATATGATTATCAATCCCTTATAGACACCAGTAATATTTTTTACATTGGAGATTCAAAATACTATAAGTCCAATAATATAGCAAGAAACACTTCAAAGTATAAGCAAATTACCTATTCTAAAAATGTCATTCAATACAATATTGACCTTCTAAACAAACAACAATCTTATAAAGAAAATATAAGATATAGAGATGAATTAACAGAAGGTTACAATATTACTCCCAATTTTTTTATTTATGGATATATTGATGATTACAGAAATTTTGAAGGTGCTAAACTAGAGGAAAGAGGCAAAATTATAAATTCTTTTCACTTCGAAAACCGTCTTTTTGATAGAGATACTTTATTTGTGCATCAATATCAAATAAATTTTTTGTATGTCTTGAAAAATTATTCACAGTTTAGTCGTAGGAAAATAGAAGAGTTCAGAAGAAATACAAAAAAGCGTTTTCGTAACAATTTTATCAGGTTCTTCAATGATAATCAAAAATCTAAATTTACTTTCTATGAGTATGAAGAATCAGATATTTCAGATTTTGTGGAAACAAATTTTAGAAAACTGAATGGTAAATGTTTTAAAACAAGCGATAATCGTTTAATTATTGCAAAACATAATGAAGATAGACAGTTAGAAGACGTAGTTTCCAAACTGAAAATTTATATACTTGTATAGTTTAGGAAAAACTTAACTTTCACAACAAAATTCAAAAAAAATATTTTTTACCTCAAATCGTCATTTCCACCAAGATAATCCAATAATTTCTGTTTAGAATCTGGAAGTCCTGCCTGTCTCATGAGTGAAGAAAAGTTAGTAAAAATCATATCCCCTACTCCCCAACCTTTTGAGTTTGCAATGGCTTTTAGGGCAATTATTTCATTTTCTTTTAAGTCATTTATATGGGTATCTTTGATAGGAATTGTTCTGTTTTTATTCAAAATTGTTAAAATTGAACTTGTTGTACCGATGGCTTGATACGTATTCATTTTTCCTATTGTCTGAGATAAAGCTATAAGTGTTTTTTGTTCCTCTTTTTTTGTTTGTGTGTAGTTAGAAAGTATTTCACTTGCATATCCATTAATATTTCCTTCGTTAAATGGAATCTCGCTAATTTTTTTTAGCTCTTCATCTGAAGTAATAGCCTGAATTAAAATTTCTAAAATCTGATTTGTAAGTGGAGAAGTTATTAAGGAAATGGCTGCTGAAGTCTGTAAAAGTAAGGATTGAGAATCCAAATAATATTCTAAAAACGAAATATCTACTTTTGGCTTTGTATTTTTGGAAAGCAGACCAATAGCCAAAATACAATTTGCAATATCTGTTTCGTGTTTCAAAACAGGAATCTGATTTTTGATAAGTTCTATTGATTCTTGTCCCTTTTCTGCGAACCAACTCAAGGCATAAATAGCTGCATTTATCAATTTTCTATCTTTATGATTATCATTTTTAGGAGTATTTTCTATTATTTTCTGTAAAATCGGAATTCGATCCTCTACAAAATTATAACAATCCAAAAGAGCTAAATAACTATATCCATAATCCTCATTGTTTTGGATTTCTTCTTCAGACATATTTTCGTGTGCATCTTTGAGTTCTGCATTTATCTGGCTTGGATTTATTCCCTCCAATAAATACGAATATTCGTAACCTAAACCCAAATGAATGACATAATAAATAAGTTTGTGTCTGTCTTCAGTATTTTCATTTGCAATAAGTTCAAATAAAAATGGAATAGCATACGGAGTAGCATTATAACGTGTTCCTTGATGAAAGATATTACTGTAAAGAGTTGAAAGTGCTTTTTTACGAATTTCTTTATCTGAACTCATTAAATCACGTATATTGTCGGGAATATCAGCTGCAGAGCCATAAGCATGTTGCAACTCATTCCACGGAATTGTATCTAGTTTTTCTAGCATTTTAGTAGGTTTTAAAAATGATTTGATAGGTGTTTAATAAAGATTAAGTTTTGAAAAGGTTTTATTTATTCTCAAATTTACGTTTTTGAAAAATAGTAACTAGGAAATTTGTATTCCCATCACAACTACATCATCTACTTGTTCGTAGCCGTTTTTCCATTCTTCAAAATGAGTTTCTATGTTTTCTTTTTGTTCTTGAATAGAATTTGAAGCCATTTCTTTTAATAAATTTCTAAAATTCTTTACCATCAGTTTTTTACCTTTCTTTCCACCAAATTGGTCTTGATAACCATCACTAGAAAGATAAAATTGGGTAGGAATAGGTTGATTATTTTCATCAAGAAGAGAAATAAAATGATTTTTGAAGGTGTTAGATTCTGTTTGTTTGGAATAAATTGTTCCTCCTAAAGATTTTTTGGTTGCTTTTATAATTTTGAATTCTTCAATATCTTGATTGAGTTGTGAATAATAGAGTGGATTCATTGCTCCTGCGTACTCTACAGACACAAACTTACCATCTATTTTTTTAAAATTGAGAACAATAGCATCCATTCCATCTTGACTTTGATTGTCGTTTTGGTGTAATTTTTCATTGATTTGATTATGAAGATTTTCTAAAATCAGATTTGGAGAAATAATATTCTGAGTGATAATTTTGTTAAGTGATTCGATACCTAACATGGACATCAATGCTCCCGAAACACCATGTCCAGTACAGTCAGCTACACAGATGATGATATTCGTTTCTCGTTGTCCGTTTTTTAGTTTCTTTTCAATTTGTTCTACAAAATAAAAATCTCCACTTACAATATCTTTTGGTTGATAAAACACAAAAAAATCGTTACCCAAAATAGTTTTCATTTCTTTTTGGGTGGGCAGAATGGCATCTTGAATGCGTTTTGCATATTTTATACTTGAAGTAATACTTTTATTTTGCTCATTGACAATATCTAATGTACTCTGAATTTCTTTGTTGAGTTTGTTGGCATATTCTGTTTTTATTTCTATTTCTTCTTTTTGTTGTTCGATTTCTATATTTTTTATTTTGAGTAAAATATTAGCTTTATTTTTTATCATGCGCTGACGGTTCAGAACAAAAGCCAAACCGATAAATAAAAAAAGAAAAAAAACAGAGGCAATAATAAGGCTTTTTTGTGTACTTAGTTTTTGCTCTTGTAGCTTGTTTTGAGTAAGTAATAACTGGTTTTCTTTTTCTTTTTTGTCTGTTTCATATTTTGTATTTATCTCTGTAATTTGTTTTTCAGTCTGTTCTGTAAATACACTATCGTTATATTGATATGATTTTCTCATTGCCTCAAAGGCATTTTTGTAGTCTTTTTCAGCTTCATAAACCTCTGTAAGAGTGGAGTAAACAGTTAAAAAAACACGATTCGAATTTACTTCTTCTGCCATTTCGATAGCTTTTTCGACATAAAAAATAGCCAAAGTATGATTTCCTAGCTTCGAATACATCCTACCTATTTGTCTGTAATCGTCAGCCAAAACATATCTATAATCTAATTCTTCATCAATTTTTGCAGCTTTTTTAAACTCCTCTAATGCTCTTTTGTATTTTTTTTGAGATTCATAAACTTGTCCTAATCCAAAATAAGCTCCTGATTCTCCCTCTTTATCTCCAATTTCTTTTTTTATAACTAAAACCTCTTCAAACATTTTGATAGATTTATCAAAATTTCCTAATTGTTGATGAATAAGAGCAATATTTCCTAAAGAATTTGAAATAGTGCGTTTGTTTCCAGTTTTTTTCTTAAAAACTAAAGATTCTTCATAATATTTTAATGCTTCTTGTGGTTTTTGTCGTTCTACAAATATATTTCCTATGCTATTTAGAATGTTTCCTTGTAATTTTTCAGCATTTAATTTTTGTGCTATTTCTAATGCATCCAAAAGGTATTTAGTAGCTTTATCATATTCAGCTTTATATCTATAAAGTACACCTATTTTTTCTAATGTAATTGCTCTTTGTATGGTTTGGTTATTTGTTTTTTTAATCAGACGATAAGCCTCTTTAAAATAAATAAAAGCAGAATCGTATTGTCCACGAATTTCATAAGAACTACCTAAACAATTAAGAACAGGTATTTTAATTGAACTTTTTATTTGAGTTTCTGCCAAAACAAGTGCCTTACGAGCATATTCTTCTGCTTTTTTAGGGTCAGAATAAAGATATTCATTTGATAAATCAGAAAGTAATTGTATAGGAATTGTATCATTTTTGATTTTCTCTTTTGAATATTTTGTAATCTCATTGAGTAAACTATCTATTTTATTTTGTGAAAATGATTTTTCAACACCAAAAAATAAATAACATAAACTTACAATAATAATGATATAGTAATTCTTTTTTTGATTTATAAAGTAATCTATATGTTTATAAAAAATAATTTGCATACATTATGTTCAATTCGCTGTAATAGGGAGAGGATATTTTTTATACAAAATACGATAAAGACTATAAATTAGCAAAAATAGTTGAAGAGAAGTTAAAGCAAGTTAAACCTAATTTATTTTTGTAAACTATATAGGGGAACTCAAACTTATAGCCCGTCAAGTAAATGAAAAACAGGGAAAATACCAATTTATTGACATAAGTTAATAAATCAATCATAAAAGCAACTTTTACAAACAAACTTGCGTCTTTGTCATTTGTAATACAGAACCTCCGAAACACAAATAAAGCATACAAACTATTAAACGTTATCATGTTTTTTATGGCATTGATTACCAGTGATTTAGCAAAAATCAAATCGTGCTTATTTTTCCATAACGATAGGTTTGCAAACCTATCGTTATGGAAAAATAAACTTTACAAAATTAACTGTGATAACGTTTATTCACTAAATCAATAATTCCATTTCTCAATTTTTAACTCTTATGAAACGAAATGATACGCATTTTTTATGCGTTTTGTCCACGCTATTATTAACTTTTGCTTTTTCTTTGTTTTATCAAAATTCAGCTTTTGCTCAAGAAACTCGCTATACAATTAGTGGCAAAATTAGAGATGCAGCCAATGGCGAAGAACTCATTGGAGCAACCGTTTTGGTAGAAAAAATGCCGGGAACGGGTGCAGTAGCCAACGAGTACGGCTTTTATTCTCTTACACTTCCAGAAGGAAAATATAGAATTATAGTTTCTTATATTAGTTTCGAAAATCAAATTTTTGAAGTAGATTTAAGTAAAGATATTGTACTTAATATAGAAATGAGTACAGCTACAGATTTGAAAGAAGTCGTCGTTACTGGCGATCGTGAGGCTGATGCCAACATAACAGAGGTACAGATGAGTACGCAAGTATTGGAAGTCGAGCAAGTAAAAAAACTTCCTGCTCTTTTGGGAGAAGTTGATGTTTTGCGTACACTTACCCTTTTACCAGGGGTTCAGAGTGCAGGAGAAGGCACAGGAGGGATTTTTGTTCGTGGTGGTGCAAATGACCAAAATCTGATTCTTTTAGATGATGCGCCAGTTTATAATGCGTCGCATTTGCTTGGTTTTTTCTCTGTTTTTAATCCTGATGCTATCAAAAGTGTAAAACTCTACAAAGGTGGAATTCCTGCTCAATATGGAGGGCGTTTGTCGTCTATTATTGATATTCGTATGAAAAATGGTAACAATAAAAAATTCAATGCTTCTGGTGGAGTGGGAACAGTTTCTAGTCGTTTGACTGTTGAAGCTCCCATTAATGATAAAAGTTCGTTTATTTTGTCTGGGCGAAGAACGTATGCAGACCAATTTTTGAGATTTGCCAATGACACAAGTCTTAGAGAAAATAAATTGTATTTCTATGATTTTAATGCAAAGGCGAATTATGAAATTTCGGATAAAGACCGTATTTATTTATCGGGTTATTTTGGTAGAGATGTCTTTAAGTTTGGAGAAGGTTTTGGTTTGAATTGGGGAAATGCAACAGCTACTTTGCGTTGGAATCATATTTTTAATCAAAAATTATTCTTAAATACGACAGCCGTTTATAGTAGTTTTGATTATGGTTTTGATATTAATGATGGCGCACAGAACTTTACTTGGAGGTCAGGAATTACGGATTATTCTGTCAAAATGGATTTTGATTATTTTATCAATCCTAAAAACACAATGACTTTTGGAACAGAAAATATTTATCATCATTTCAATCCAGCCGAAATAAAACCTCAAAACGAAGAATCGATTTTTAATGAATTTTTATTGACAGATAAATTTGCCTTCGAAAATGCTTTTTATGTAGCCAATGAACAAAAAGTGAGCGATAAAATTATTCTTCAATATGGTTTACGTTTTTCTATGTTTCAAAATGTAGGAAAAACAGAAGAATACGAATATGCAGAAGGACAACCCAAAACAGATGCAAATATTACCGATACCTTGCGTTATGGTAGATTAGAACCGTATAGTTTTTATGCAGGTTTTGAGCCTCGTTTTGCTATCAATTACAAAATCAATGACGTATCAGCCCTAAAAGCCTCGTATAATCGTACTCGTCAGTATCTTCAAACGGTTTCTCCAAATACGGCAGCACTTCCTTTTGACCGTTGGATTCCGACCAACAAACACATTGACCCACAGATTTCTGACCAAGTGGCACTCGGTTATTTCCGAAATTTTGCAGATAATAAATGGGAAGCCTCCGTAGAAAGTTATTATAAAAACATGCAAAATCAGATTGATGTACGAGATGGCGAAGATTTATTATTAAATGATAACATCGAAGAAGCACTTGCAGCAGGACGAGCGTGGTCGTATGGGTTGGAGCTTTATGTAAAGAAAAATTATGGCAAAACAACAGGCTGGATTAGCTACACACTTTCGAATACACAACGTCAAATTGACGAGATTAATTTAGGAAATGCCTATAGTCCTCGTTATAATCGTCCTCACAATTTGGCTGTCGTTGTGGCGCATCAATTTTCACCTAGAGTTACTTTAGCTGGTAATTTTATCTTCACTTCGGGTGCTGCTGTTAGTTTTCCAGTTGGAAGATATAAGGTAGGAAATCAAGTTGTAGATTATTACGAAGCAGGAAAACGCAATAATAGCCGATTACCAGATTATCACAGAGCTGATATTTCGCTTACGATTGATGGAAAACAAAAGAAAAATTGGAAAGGAAGTTGGAATTTTTCTATCTATAATTTCTATAATCGTAAAAATGCGTTTTCTATTTATTTTAGAGAAAAACAAGACGAAAACGAAGAAGGAACAGGAGAATATGAAGCTGTTCAGACCACTCTTTTTGGAATAATTCCTTCTATTACTTATAATTTCAAATTTTCTTTTGATAAAAAGTAGCCGATAGCTAAGCTATCATAAATTACAAACATTCTTTATAACGACAGCTTGGAAGCTGTCGCCTACATAAATCATTCTATGAAAAATATATCATTTCTAAATAATTTGAATAAAGCATTTATTTTGCTTTTCCTTCTAGTTGCTTTTTCTTCGTGTGAAGAAGTAATTGATTTGCCTTTGCGTGGTAAAGATTCTCCAGCCTTGATTGTGGAGGCTGAAGTGGTTGATGTAAAAGGCTATTCTTTTGTTCGTTTGGGCGAAACTTTAGATTTTTATGACCCTTCGGAAGAACCAAAAGTATCAGGCGCAATCGTTTCTGTAACCGACCAAGATGGAAACAAAATGGACTTTTTGGAAAGTAGCCAAGAAGCTGGTTTGTATCTGCCACAAGACCCAAAATACAAAGGTGTTGTGGGAAATATCTATAATTTATCCATTGAATATAAAGGAAATACATTTACTTCAGAGAGTGAAATTTTTCCTACTGCAAATATAGATTCGGTTCAGATTCGTTTTACGCCAGAATCCCGTTTTCAAGATGAGGGATATTATTTGTATTTTTATGCCAAAGAGCCACAAGAAACAAAAGACTATTATTTTTGGAGAAATTACAAAAATGATACACTTATCTATGACAATGCAGGTGATTTATTGTATGCTTCTGATGAAGTTATAGGAGAGGAAATAAATGGTTTTCAGTTTCCGTTTGCTTACGAAGAAGGTGATACAGTTCGTTTAGAGCAATATTCTATCACAAAAGATGTTTTTGAATATTACGATGATTTGGTCGATGTTTCTTTTAATGATGGTGGTCTTTTTAGTCCTCCTCCTGTCAATCCAAGAACAAATATAAAAGGCGAAAATGTACTCGGAGTTTTTATGACTTCGTCGATGGTTTCGATTACTACGATTGTTTCTGAAGAATAGGTATTTGGGAAATAGATAGTGGGAATGAGGAAATGGGAAATGAAATACTAAATCCTAATTCTTATTTTGTAGTTACTTCTAAAATCTAAATTCTGACTTCTAAATTTATTAAAAAATGCGTTTCAAGCCTTATCCTCATAAAAGTGGCAAAATTGTTCGGTGGCTTTTTCCACGTTTGTTGTGGTTTAAGCCTTCCGAAAAACCGACTATTTATCTGACTTTTGATGATGGCCCTATTCCAGAAATTACAGAAAATGTATTGACTATTTTAGAAAAATTTGATGCAAAAGCTACCTTTTTTTGTATTGGAGATAACGTTGTCAAACACCCTCATATTTTTAAAAAAATCGTAGAAGCAGGGCATTCAGTAGGAAATCATACTCAAAATCATTTGAATGGTTGGAAGAATGAAAATGAAGTTTATTATAAAAATATAAATGAATGTAAGAAGATAATTTTGGACGAATATTCTAAATTAGAAATATTCGAACAGGTTTCTTTATATCGTCCTCCGTATGGAAAACTAACTCCAGAACAGTTTCAGAAAATTTCGACAGAATATCAAGTAGTAATGTGGGACGTTCTGACAGGCGATTTTGATAAATTTCTTTCTCGTAAAGTTTGTTTGCAAAAATCGATTGAATGTACCGAATCGGGCTCGATTATTACTTTTCATGATAGTATAAAGGCTGCCAAAAATATGCTTTATACATTGCCTCGTTATTTAGAACATTTTTCTGAAAAAGGATTTGTTTTTGAAAGACTTTGAAATACTGGAACTTATTGGTAAATGATCTTTATGATTTATATGATGAATGAAGATAAATGCAAATACAGTTTTGTAATGAAATAAAAATGGCTATTCACTTTTTAATGAATAGCCGTTTTTCTTATAATAGGAAAAGGCAAGCCATTTCCCTATAAATATAATTTTTTAGACATTAAATCTAAAGTGCATTACATCGCCATCTTCTACGACATATTCTTTTCCTTCTACGGCTAATTTTCCAGCTTCTTTCAATGCTACTTCGGTTCTGTATTTTGCATAATCATCTAATTTGATTACTTCTGCACGGATAAATCCACGCTCAAAATCAGTATGAATAACACTTGCAGCTTTAGGAGCTTTCCAACCTCTTTCGATGGTCCACGCTCTAACTTCTTTTACGCCAGCCGTAAAATACGTAATTAGATTCAAGATAGAATACGCACTACGAATAAGTTTATTCAGACCCGATTCTTTCAGCGCATATTCTTCCAAAAACATATCTTTTTCTTCTTGGTCTTCTAATTCTGCAATTTGAGATTCGATAGAAGCACAAACCATAATAACTTCTGCATTTTCATCTTTTACAGATTCTTTGAGCTGCTCTACAAGTGCACTTCCAGTATGAATAGATTTTTCATCTACATTGGCTACATAGATTACAGGTTTGCGAGTAAGCAAAAAGGCTTCTTCTACAATTTCGTTTTCGTCTTTTTCTAAAACTAAAGAACGAAGGTTTTTTCCTTGTTCTAAATGTAATTTTACTTTTTCGAAAGCCTCAAATTCTTTTTTTGCCGTTTTGTCGCCAGTACGAGCCGCTTTTCCGATACGAACAAGACGTTTTTCTACTGTTTCTAAATCTTTTAATTGCAATTCAATATCAATCGTTTCTTTATCTGAAACAGGATTTACTTTTCCATCGACGTGAATTACGTTATCGTCTTCAAAACAACGAACTACATGAGCAATAGCATCTACTTCTCTGATATTTGCCAAAAACTGATTTCCTAATCCCTCCCCTTTACTTGCACCACGTACAAGACCTGCAATATCTACAAATTCGATAATTGCTGGAACAGTTCGCTGTGGTGTAATCAAGTCTTCCAAAACTGCAATACGCTCATCTGGAACAGTTACGATACCTACATTTGGCTCAATCGTACAAAACGGGTAATTGGCTGATTCTGCCTTTGCTGAAGATAAAGCATTAAAAAGAGTAGATTTCCCAACATTTGGCAAACCAACGATTCCACAACGTAATCCCATAATCTATTTTTCTTGTTTATATAAATAAATACTTATTTTTTTAGAATTTCAAAGCGCAAAGGTACGAAAGTTTGGAAAGGTAAAAAAGTTTTTAGAAATGAGTTTTGATAAGTAGTAAGACATAATTAGCGAGTGATTTGGCTTCGCTGAGCTATCGGTTTTATGTATTGTTAATTTTGTACGACTACTTACCCTACTATTTTTCTTTACATTAGTATAGTGTTTCAAAAGTTTTGCAATGCTTTTTGTGCATTCAACTCCTTAGAGTTGAACGAAACGCTTCCTCAGAAGTGTGATTCAAGCAAAGAAATCACGCTTCTGAGGAAGTGAAACATTCGTTTTTGAGAAAACGAATGCACAAAAATACTTGAATATTATACAAGAAAACTTTCAGAACACTCTACTAAGACAGCTTAAAACTAGGTAAAAACAAAGTTTCTAATTTTGAAGAAGAAGTTTGCTGAGTAGCGTAATAGTTTTGAATAATTGTTTGAACAAGACGATACGCTGAATATTCAAACTTAATCGGTTGTGGACTTTCTTTTTTGAGCCATTTTTCTATTTCTTTGTATCTTTTTGATTTGATATTTTTCAAAACGGTTGCTCCTACGGATTCCAAACCTGCTGCGTTGTAATGCTGTTCGTATTGATTTTTCATTGGAATAACCAATAATTTTTTACCCAAAAAAAGAGCTTCTGCTGGAGCTTCAAAACCTGCTCCACAAACAAAACCTTTACAAGTCCTCAAACTTTCTGTAAAATCTGCTTTATTAATTGGACGAATATGAGCATTTTCATTTCGGTAATCCGTTTCCGTGTGTTTAGAAAAAATCTCCCAGTTAATATAAAAAAAGTGTTTACAAAACTTCAAAAGCTGTTTTTGGTCGTAAGCAGGAAGATAAATTGTATAATGTTCTTTCGTTTCTGCAACTGCATTACGAATTTCAGAACGCACCAAAGGAGGAAAAACAGTATCAGCCAAAGGCAAAAAATGAAAACCATAACCTTCTGAAGTGGGAGCATAATTTTTGATTACAAAATCGCCTATTTTATCGCTGTGTTTTGGTTTGGGAATAGTAGGTAATTTTATGGCTTCTTGATTGCTAATTCCGATACATTTTTTTCCTTTTAGTTTGCACGCCCAAGCCGAAACAGGCTCAAAATCAGAAATTATAATATCATATTTTTCGACAGGAAGAGAAGTAACTGCTTTTATGAAAGGCTTAAATTTTACTTTTTTGAAGGTATCTATAAAATCTATTCCTCCATTTTTTCCAAATGTAAAACTAAGACCTTTAAAATTATAATCTACATCGAAAGGTAATTTGAGTTCGGCAGAAGTTCCACTAATCAAAACATCTACCTCAGCATATTTTTTAAAAATTGGAATCAATTCATAAGCACGGCTAATATGTCCGTTTCCTGTGGCTTGAAGTGCGTAAAGTAAGCGAGGTTTTGAATGATTATTTTTCATAATTTTATTCTATTTTTATTCAAATTCCTTCAAAAGCTGTTCAAATAAATATTCATTTGTCAATGGACTTTCGGAAACCGTTTTTAATTCTTCTTCCCTTAGGTTTTCATCTATTTTATGAACGTAAAGCGTCCATTTTTTATCCTTGTATTCCAAGGCAGTCATATTTTCTACCCAGTCGCCCGAGTTGAGGTAACATACTTTTTCATTTTCTATTTCTATATCTTTAATTATGGGTTGATGAATATGCCCACAAATCACATAATCGTAACCGTTTTGAATTGCAATTTCGGCAGCCGTGGTTTCAAAATTATTTTTGGATTTGACAGCCGATTTTACACTATTTTTGATTTGCTTAGAAAGTGAAATTTTGCCTTTTCCTACTTTTTTAAGAATAGAATTAACTGCTTTATTGAGAAGAATCAGAAAACCATAACCGTCAGCACCCATTTTGGCAATCCATTTTGAATGACGCATCGTAACATCAAATACATCTCCGTGAAAAATCCACACTTGTTTTCCATCTAATTGTAAAACTACTTTATTAACAATTTTGGCATTCGAAACTCCAAAACCGACAAATTTTCGCATCATTTCATCATGATTTCCAGTAACATAATAAAGCTGAGTGCCTTTACTTACCCAATCCAAAATCTTTTTGACAACCTCTACATGAGAAGTAGGGAAATATTTTCTACTAAACTGCCAACCATCTATAATATCGCCATTCAAAACGACTATTTTGGGTTCGATACTATTCAAATACTCTAAAAGAGGAAGAGCTTTTGAGCCATACGTTCCCAAATGCACATCTGAAATAATGACTACTTCTACTTTGCGTTTCATATTTTTTGTACTTTAGATTATTTGAAAGTAAATCTTTTATTTTGTTATACGATTTATCCATTTGCAAAGTATCAAAAACAAATCAACTCCACTTTATAAAATAGTGAAGTTGTGATAAAGTTTTCTTGAGAAGTGTGAATAAATGATGTATGAAAAAAAATCATACCTAAGTAAATGGACACCTGCCAAAGCAGCCAAGCTAATTTAAAATGGATAATTGATAATTATATAAAATATTGATTATCAAGTTATTACATTAAAAAATAAGATACATTAATTTTGTACGATTACTTAATATAAATTTATTTCAATTGAGCAACACGTTTTGTAGCCACTGTCAACGAGGCGTTGCCGTCGTTGAGGTTTTTGAGAAATAAGCCTCATTGACGGCGAAGCCTCAACGACGGTTTATTTTATTTTACTTTACTTTATTTTCATTCTGTTTTTTCAATCGTCAACGAGCTTAAAAGCGTCCTTGAGGATGAAAAAAGCATTCAAAAAAAGCCTAAGAAATTAATATTTTAATTAATTTCTTAGGCTTTTTTGTTTAAAGTAAAAATTTTGACTTAAATCTAACTTTTGAAATCTGATTTCTAAATTGGTTTGCTATTGCTTATTTAGTAATAAAAACGTATTTTGTGAGATAATACAGTAGAAAATGAATTGATAAAGTTTAGATTGCTTTTTTTAGGCTATTTTTTCCTGTTTTCACTCTTGCACACACCAACTAAGAAATTATAAATTATTTATGAGTACAAACACTACACTTACTATTCCCAAAAATATTCCTGAAGAAGTATCTAATGCGTGGCTCAAAACTTTAGAGCTTGCCAAAGAGAGAGAAGTTCCAAAAGATGTTCAGAAAAATATTGAAGTCTATTACAAACATTTTGATCAAAAATATACAGAAGCACTCATCGAACATGTAATTGCTCCGATGTCAGATTATTATTATCGCCCTGTATTTGTGGGTTTTGAAGAGTTAGAAGAACGAAATAATTCCGAACGACCACTAATTTATTATAGTAATCACTCTGGAATGGCTTTTCCTTGGGACGGAATGATATTTTTAGCAGAAATTTTTAGGCAGTTTGGTTTTCAGAATAAAGCTATTCGTCCATTAGTTGCGCCGATGCTCTCACAGTCTGCACTCATGAATCCTTTTGGTGCTTATAATTTATGGAAAAAAGTAGGTGGAATAGATGCCACAACTATCAATTTCGAAACGATGATGAACTGTAATGATTATAATATTATGGTTTATCCAGAAGGTGTTCCAGGAATTGGAAAAGGATTTAATAGAAAATATGAAGCACAACGCTTTTCTACTTCTTTTATCAGAATGGCTATCAAATACAAAACAGATATTGTTCCTTTTGCTACTGTCAATGGCGAGTATATCAATCCTCACACCTATAGTATTCCTTGGGTTAATAAATTAGTGAATAAAATTGGAATTCCATTTTTGCCTTTAGGATTTATTACAGCACTTGTTCCGATTTTTCCTTGGGTCTTTTATACAGGTTTTCCAGCAAAAATGTATTACATAAAAGGAGAACGAATCAATCCTTCAGAACTCTTGGGTAAGCCTGCCGAAGAAGCAACACAAGAAGATGTAGTCAGAATTAGAGATTATGTAAGAGATGAGTTTCAAAAATTGCTTGACGAATCCGTAGAAAAATATGGTAAAAAACCATTTAATTGGAAAAATTTAAGAGCTGCCAACAAAGGAAAAGAAAAACGAGGAAGTAAAATTCGCTTTTTCCCTTATCTAACGCCAGTCGGATGGCCTATGCTTTTTGGAGAATTTGATAGAAAATACAGAAAATACGAACAAGAAGGTAGAAAAGGAGAGTTTAAATTAAGAATGCGTAGAAGAGATTTCTTTACGTTGCTTTTCAGAAACTTGATTACAATTTGTTATTTTATTCCTGTTTTGGGTTGGATTCCACTTGCTATTCGTGGTTATTCTAAACCAAAAGGAG
>PFKD01000058.1 GCA_002784125.1 Flexibacter sp. CG_4_10_14_3_um_filter_32_15 | reverse complement strand
CCACACATTTGAAAAAATATTATGGATATAGATGATTTTATGAATGACAAAAACGAGAAAGGATTTAATGTTAACGTTGGAAACGCTTTATTAAGGATTCTCGAAATATCAAATCGTAACCAAAGATATGTTAGAACCATATTACAAACACAATTAGAGATAAAAGCATTGCTACAAGGAAAAACGCAATCGGATTTAGACGATGAGTTTTACGACAAGGTTCACGCTTTAGAGGAAAAGGTTTGTAAATTAGCCGAATCTGACTATCACGACCTTCTCGATAAAGTTCTTGACAAGTAAATAAATCGGTTTTAGTTACAAATGCTTTTATTTTTTTTGACATAATATTTGATTTTAAAATTAATAATCTAATTTAAAAAACGTGTGGTAACACCTTGTATAATTTATTGCTAGTTCTAGCTTGCTTACGAAAATCCTTGCGGATTTTCTAGCCGTTCTTTACTTGCATAATCATTGCTTAACCACGCAACAAACCATACAAGAAAACGTTATAAGCCATTTTAAATGACACGAACGACCAAAATAATTTTAACAATCATATTTTTAGGAATAACCATAACAACGACAATTATGTTTTCAAATCTTTTCGGTGGACAATCATCACAAAAACTTTTTGACTTGGGACTCAACGCTTATAACAAAGGCGACCACAAGACAGCCGTGGACAAACTATCTGACGCTATAAAAAAGGAGAAGGGAAAAAGTGAACCAGACAAACAGCTTCTTTCCAATATTCATAACATTAGGGGCGAAGTCTATCTTTCCGTAGGCGTGGCAGTTCTTTCACAATCTGACTTTGTTTATGCTTTGGATTATAATCCGTCAAATGAAAGTGCATTAAATAATTTAGGAGTTTGGTTTTCAATTGAACAATTTTCGACACCAGACTATAAAAAATCTCTTGAATACCTTGACATGGCAATTGTGTTACGACCAGACCGCAAAGACATTATTTTAAACAGAGCGGTAGTAAAAATTAAATCTGGTGACTCAACTGGTTGTGACGATTTAAAAAAACTTGACGCTGAAGGTTATCCTGACGCTAAAATCGGACTTCAGCAATTTTGCAAAAACTAATGATGACCGATAAGAAAACGGCTTATAACAGCCCCTACAAGAAATTGGCGGTTCAGTGATTAATCGAACATTTGTGCTTCGTATCAAGTTCATTGGTTGCAGAAAGTTTTGTGCTTCGAAATCGCCAACTTCTTGTAGCTGCAAAACGTTATGCACTATTTTAAAGATCAAAATGCTAAAAGAGAACATATTTTACGTTGACGATACAATTCTAAAAAGAATCGATTCTGATTTTGAATTAATCGAGAAAAAAGATTGGTATAAACTTTATCAGAATAAAGCCGACAAATCATTTTGGCGACTTGATGAATGGGATAAGCTCCAAGTTCAAATGTTTGTCAAGCTCGTAACAATTGAAAATTGGACAGAATTTGATGATAAAGATTTAAGAATAGAGCTTTTGAAAAAAAGTAGAGGATTATCAATTGAGAAATGCAATTGGAAAGATTGTAACAAAAAGGCTCTCAACAATTTTGTGTTTTGTGAATTACACGCATATAAAGAAATGGGTATTAGAAAATAATGAAAATGAATTTCGAAGATTTCAGAAAAAAAATAGAATTAAAATTAAGCTCAATAACTGAATTTGAATTACAAGAGTTCCATTTTCTGCCATATAGTTTTGGAAGTGGACTACTCGCCTACCGAATTAAAAGGCAATTTCATAAGTTCATTTTTGACGGTAGAGAAAGTGAATTAACTTGGTTGACAAGCAAACAGCATCATAAATATTCCGAAAATAGCTTTACAGAATTTAAAAGGTTTTGTGAATTGGACATTAGTGTTGAAGAGTTGGAAAACGGAATAAAAAACAGTGCATAACACACGCTACAAGCAATTTGGGGATTTGGCTTAATGGAAAAATTGGTTTGTATTTGGAAGATTTGGCAAATCCGAAGAATGGGCTTAATTTAGTCCCAAACTGCTTGTAGCGCGGGGACGTTGGCGGTCATTGAAGAAAAATCGTAAATACATTGAAAAAATCGTAAATTGAACAAAAAACACAATTTAAAACATTATGGCATTAATTGATGTAGTTAAATACCAAGCAGAAGAAAATGAATTTATTTGGAAATTCCCATCTAATGATTTAAGAATTGGAACTCAAGTAATCGTTAATCCTGTTCAATACGCATTTTTTATAAAAGGCGGAAAAGTATTAGACGAATATAATGAAGGAACTCATACTGTAAAAACGGAAAATATTCCTTTGCTGAATAAAATTATCAATTTACCTTTTGGAGGAAACTCACCATTTCAAGCAGAAATTTGGTACGTTAACTTAATAACTAAATTGGATAATAAATGGGGAACAACAACACCAATTTTGCTAGAAGACCCAAAATATGGAATTATTATTCCTGTTAGGGCTTTTGGACAATATGGTTTTAAGGTTTCTAACCCAAGAATATTTTTAGAAAGCTTGACAGGAAATTTATCTTCATTTTCTGCTACTAAAATTCAGGAATACTTTAAGGGAAAAATAATTTCTGCACTAACAAGTTTAATTTCAAAAAAAATAATTAAAGAGAATATTTCAATTTTAGAAATAAATTTCTTTTTAGAAGAACTGTCAATATTTTGCCAAGAAAAAATAACCGATGAATTCAAAAAATACGGATTAGAAATAGTCAATTTCTATTTTATGTCTATTAATGTTCCACTTGACGACCCAAGTATTACTAAACTAAAGGAAGCCAAAGACCTTACTGCAAAAGTAAAAATCACAGGAAAAGAGCTTTATCAAATGGACAGAAGTTTAGATATTTTAGATAATGCTGCAAAAAATGAAGGCGGAGTTGCGGGAGATTTAATGGGAGCTGGTTTAGGATTAGGTTTGGGTGCAGGTATTGGTAATCAAATGGGAAATATTTCGAGTAATCTTAATACTAAAAATAGTCCACCATTACCACCCACCTTGTATTATGTATTAATTAATAATGAGCAATCTGGACCATATGACATTAACCAATTAAGTCAATTAATTTCAGAGTCAAAAGTGAACAAACAATCTTTAGTTTGGGAAAATAGTTTAAAAGATTGGACATTAATTACTGATATAATAGGGTTATCAAAATTATTCAAAAACACACCACCTCTGCCACCAAAAATTTAATTATGTCTAAAATTATATTATTACTCGGAACTTTATTGATTATAGTAAATACAATTATCGGTTTATTACTTTCAAACTATTTGCCATTCAATTGGATTTCGGTAGATATTGTATTATTAATAAACACAATATTACTTTATCAAATTTCGTCAAACGCTATAATTAGTAATGGTTATAAAATAAGTCTATCACTAATTTTTCCGTTATTAGGATTAACTTCAATTATTCTAGCAATTTTGAGTACCGAGAAATATAAAGACAATTATTATCTAATTGGTTTCATTTCAATTCTTGCTATTGAAATAATATTATTTCTATTAGCAAAAAATATAAAATCTATAAATACAACTAAATAAAATTATGAAAAACAAATCAAAAGAAATTCAAAGTATTTTATCTGAACTTGATGAAAACGAACAAATGAAAGTTATAATAGAATGCGCTTCAAAAGTAGGAACACAAGAATGGAAAGAAGCTGTAGATGATTTAATGAAAAGAATGGGAATGAAATAAAATGAGTAAAATAAAAATACTTTCTTGTTCATCCTGTGGAGCATCGTTATCACCAAACGCTATGCAATGCGAGTATTGTGATAACGTAAATGTTATATCCAAAGAAACAAGCCCATTTAAACTAAACTCAATATTATCAAAACAATATTTAAGTAGCAGAGAATTATCAAAGGACACTTTCAATTCTGCATTACTGCATTTGAATTTAAAAAATTATACAATTGCAACTAAATTGCTTGAAAAAGAAATTGAAAACAACCCAATAAATGCAGAAGCTTACTATTATTGCGCTTTAACATTAACAAATGGAAAAGCAATAAAATCTTTAGCCTTTAGCACAATTAAAAAGATAAACTCATATATAAATTCTGCATTGGAGTTAGAAGAGAATGCTAAATTCTATTTTTTATCAGCTATAATCAATTATGCTTTTTTTCAAGAAAATGGAATGATTTTACCTGAACCTAATTATGACAATTTACTTATAAAAGCAAAAAAATTTAATTTAGATAATGATGATTTAGAATACTTGAAAAGTATTATTGAAATACCAAAAAATCAAATGTTTAATAAAAAATAACCAATTAAAAATTATAAAAATGAATAAAAGAGAACAAATTAAGAAATGGTTTACATCTAAAGCTCAACAAAGCAAATCAGATATTCGAATGATTGCAATAGCCTGTGGTATTTTTGTATTAATCGGTTTATGGGCAATTAGTGCTGGCAATTCATTTTTAGGATGGGCGTGTATAATATTTTTTGGTGGTGGTGGTTTATATGCCATTTTAACAAATCCAACAAATTTAGCCTCTGAAAGTGATTTGGATAAATGGCTCGAAGAGGATATTCAAGCAATTATAAAAGACAGACCATTTAATAAATTAGGAATATCCAAAGACGATTTAGTTGCAGAATCAATGTTAGTAGTGGGTCCAATATATTGGTATGTGAATGGCTTTGACCAAAACGATATATTAGCAAAAGAAGGTAAAGATGGATTTAACAGATTTACTGCTTGGACAGTCCAGTTATTTATGTTTACAGAAAATTATTTATGCAGCTATAAATGTGATTACAATTGGCTTAAAAATACGTACATAAATGAATCAACAAATGAATTCTTTTACAAAGATGTAGTTTCTGTAAAAACAGATACCGTTTCTTCTGCTCATACATTAAAAGATGGGCAACAAATGGTTCATTCAGAAGCATTCCAATTAAAACTTATGGGAGATGAAGTTACTGTTATAACAAATGATGCTAGTTTAAAAACCAGTTCTGCGATGACAAGTAAAGCAGAAAAAGCCGTTCAGTCAATAAGAGTAATGTTGAGAGATAAGAAAAGCTAGTTATGACGGAATTTGAAACTGTAGATATTGACGATAATATTTGTCAATTTCAATATGTAAAAGAATTAAACGATTTGGACAATGAAGTTACTTTCAAAGTATATAGTATTCCTTTAAATGAAATGCGTTGGTTTAGTTATCGAGTGAAAATTATCAACGAAGATTTAATAAAAAGTGAACACTTAAGTATTAATTATAATACTGAATTTTCTAAAAAAGGAATTCCAGAAAAAATAATAGAAATTGCATCGTCTGAATTAAATAGTAATATTCAATCTAGTCCCATAAGTTTTCAAAATGGTAATTATTTAACAGAACCATCAAGAAAAGCTTGGGAAAGACTTGTTGCTCGAAATGAAAATGCAGTTTTAGACTCTGAAAATGATTGTTTTATTTACAAACTAACCGACTGAAAAAACAACGAACCGCCAACAATGTATAAAAGCAATATCGGTTTGGGTGCTACTCAAACCGTTTTTGTGTTTAATTAAGTATCTTGCATTCGGAAAGGTCAGTGCATATAAATCCGCTACTGCTCTTATACTTGACCGTTGTATGCAATGCCGAAAAAAATCGAACACAACGACATACATTGACATTGTAAACAAATTAATTTACATAAAAAAATA